>NZ_VHLB01000041.1:0-72065 GCF_006547365.1 Myxococcus sp. AB056
GTCATGAAGCATTCAGTACGCCCCCCCAGCAGCGGCTGCTTCACTCCACGCGCCAAGCGCTTGCGCCAGGGCGCAATCCGTCCGGCCCCTCACCACCCTTCAGGTCCCAGCCAGGGTCTTCACCGCCCCGGCCGGGTCTCCGCTGTATCGCTACGTCTCGAGCGCGTTCGCCACCTGCCCCAACAGGCGAAGACGCGGTGCGTCCAGCTTGCGCACCGTGCGCAGCAGCCGGCGGACTTCCGGGCGCTCACGGTATTCCGGCGGGTCCTCCGCCAGCGTGGGCGCGCCTTCCACGCCCGCCATTCCCAAGAGCACGTCCGACGAGCAGTTGAGCACCAGGCACAGCTTGCGCAACGTGCGGACGCTGGGGAGCATGTGGCCGCGCTCCAGGCGGCCATACACCTCGGTGGCGATGCCAACGCGCTCGGCCACGTCGGCCTGGGTCAGCTCCAGCCGCTGTCGCGCCGCGCGGACCGCGTTTCCAATGAGGGTTGCCAGTCGTTGTTCCATGGCGTGCGGAAAACCTGTCGAAAAGAGGGCTTCGTCCCCCCGCATCCAGGCGGAGAGGCTCCGGGGAGAAGTGACGGCCGTTGGCTGCCTCGTGGAACACAGATTACGAGTGGGGTCTGACATTCCGGGGCTTCCGGGAGGGCCTGCTGGAGCGTCCGGAATCGAGCGCTTCAACCCCTTGAGACGGATGTGTCTCGCGCGGCCCGCTCGTGCGCGCGGAAGCCGAAAATTCGGCCTGCGCGGCGTTGTCAATGACTGCCCGGGACGCGCTGAAAAAAGCCCTGGTGTTTCCGTGGTTTACGAAGTGAGGACGTCTGACGTAGGGTGGGCCCCCCGGTAGGTACCGGGAATCCGGTGCAAACCCCCGGTGACTCGGATCCGCAGGCCGCGCCGCGCGCCTCGCGGGGAGGCTGTTGAGGTCGTGAGCGACGAGCGTCCGGACGCGCTGCTCAAGAGCGCACTCGAAAAGATCGTCTACTTCGAGGCGCGTGCCCAACAGCTCCACAGCGAGCTGGCTTCGACGCGCGATGAGATGGAGCACCTCAAGCGCGAGGTCGCGGAGACGCACCAGCGCGAGCTGGGCCTGCGCCGTGAGGTCGCGGAGCTGGAGGTCCGCGTGGGTCGGCTCCAGGCTGAACGCGAGGAGCTGGCCCGGCTCAACCAGGCCCTGCGCGGCGAGCGGAACCAGATGATGGACAAGCTGCTGGACGTGGGGCGCATCCGCGCCACCGCCCAGGAGCGCGACGACGAGGACGACGACCTGGGGCTCGACCTGGCGTCGTTCATCTCCCAGCTTCGCAGCGAGGTGCTGCTGCGCGGTGAGGCGGGGCCGGTGGCCCGCGGGCTGGTGGTCCCCACGCGGCGCTCGCCGGCGCCGCTGCGTGAGACGGCGGCCAGTGTTCCCGTGACGCCGGCGCCGGTGAGCGAGCCGCCCGTGGCCGCTGTCGTCGAGGACGACGGCCTGTCTCCGGTGGCGCGTGAGGCGCAGCGCTTCCTGCAGGCGGGCCGGTTGGGCGTGAGCGCGGCGCAGCACGCGGAGCTGTCCACGCACGCGGGTTTCGGCGGGCCGACGGATGAGACGTTGTTCGGGTTCTCCATCCGCGAGCTGTCCGCGCAGGATGGCGCGGCCCGGGTGCGTGCCGCGGAGCGCCTGAAGGCGCTGTCACAGCCAGCCGCCGCGCCCGCGCTGGCGTCGGCGCTGCATGCGGAGACGGATCCGACGGCGCAGGTGGCGCTGCTCCAGGCGTTCGCGTCGCTGTGCCAGGAAGAGGGCGCGTCGGTGGTGTCGCCGCTGCTCGCGTCGCCGGTGCCGGAGGTGCGCATCGCGGCGCTCAAGGCGCTCCTGACGCTGGCGCCGAAGGACGCGGCGCCGCATCTGGCGCAGGCGATGAAGGACCCGGACCGCTCGGTGCGCCGCCGCGCGTCGCTGCTGGCGCTGGGCCTGGAAGGGGAGACGGCGCGGCGGCTGGGCGAGGAAGCCATCCACGACGCGGATCCGGAGGCGCGCGCGCTGGCCGCGCTGGCGCTCGGCGCCGGCGCTGGGGAGAACGCGCGCACGCTGCTGCTGGGCGCCTTGGGTGACCGTGAGCAGCGCGTTCGCAAGGCCGCCGCGCAGAGTCTGTCGCGCATCCTGGGGCAGGACGTGTCGGCGGTGGTGGACCTGGACGAGACGCACCGCCGCCGGGAGATTCGCCGACTGGCGACGTTGCCCGTGAAGCCCGTGCGGGCGCGGCTGGAGCAGCCTCGTCCGGTGGTGGCTTCGGTGCAGGCGGTCGCGCCGGCAGTGGCTGTCGCCGCGGTGGTTCAGGCGCCGGTGGTGGCGGTCGAGCAGCCCGCTCACGCGGTCGTCGCCGTGGGGGCTGCGAATCGGCAGGCCGTCACCGTGGGCCTCGCGCAGGGCGCTGGTCCGGTGGGGCCTGTGCAGGGGCGAGCAGGCCCCGTGGGACCGCCGGTGGCGCCGACGCCCGCGCCGACGCCACAGGCCGCGGCTCCCGTGCAGCGTCCGCCTGCGCCAACTCCTCAGGCCGCCACTCCGGTGCAGCGTCCGCCCGCGCCGACGCCACAGGCCGCCACTCCGGTGCAGCGCCCGCCCGCGTCGGTTCCGCAGACCGCCGCCTCCGCACCGCGTCCGCCCGCGCAACAGGCCGCTGCTCCCGTGCAGCGTCCGTCCGCGCCGACGCCACAGGCCGCCGCTCCCGTGCAGCGTCCGCCCGCGCCAGCTCCGCAGGCCACCCCAAGCCAATCCAGCCCCGCGCAGGCGCCGCGCGCGCCGGCCGCTCGCCTGTCCCCCGTCCAAGCGGCCCTGGTGGCCATGGGCGCGGTGCCCGGGCAGGCCGCCCCCGCGCCGCGTGTTCCCGCTGCCGCCGCGGAGCCGTCCCGTCCGGCGGCCCCCGTGCGCCCCAGTGCGTCACCGGTGGAAGTCCTCTGCACGCAGATGCTGGCCGAGGTCCGCGTCGCCGTCCGAGGCCGCTCGCTCGTCGAGCTGGCGGTCGCGCTCTCGGCGCCCTCGGAGCTCGCCCAGGAGGCGCTCACTCTGTTGTCCGCACGGGGAGCGGTGATTCGAAGGGGGCACAAATACTTCGCCGCTTGAGGCAAGGTAGCCGTCCCGCACGTCTTTCGAAGGGTCGTCCATGGAAGCGCCGACGTACAGCTCCAAGCAGGTCGCCGAGATGCTCGGCGTGTCCCCGAAGCAGATTCCGGAGGAATCGCGGAAGGACGCCTACACGCCGGACGACATCTGGGAGCTGCGCACCACGCTCGACCGTTTCCCGGCGCGGGTGGGCCACCGCCGCCAGCTCTTCCTGAACTTCAAGGGCGGCACCGGCAAGACGTCGCTGTCCACGTCCTACGCCTGGCGCCTGGCGGAGCTGGGCTACGCGGTGCTTCTCATCGACCTCGACAGCCAGGGCCACGCCACCAAGTGCCTGGGCTACGAGGGCGAGGACTTCGAGAAGACGCTCCTGGACGTCCTCGTCCGCAAGACGCCCCTGGCCAAGGTCATCCAGAAGTCCTCGCTGCCCAACCTGGACTTCGTCCCGTCCAACCTGACCATGTCCACGGTGGACCTCGCGCTGATGCCCATGGCCGGCCGCGAGTTCAAGCTGCGCAACGCCCTCAAGGACGTGGAGGCCCAGTACGACGTCGTCGTCTTCGACGCGCCGCCGTCCTTCGGCCTGCTCAACCTCAACGCGCTGATGGCGGCGAACGACTTGTTCGTCCCCGTGCTCGCGGACTTCCTGTCCTTCCACGGCCTCAAGCTGCTGTTCGAAACGGTGCAGAGCCTGGAGGAGGACCTGAACCACGTGCTCGACCACGTCTTCATCGTGGTCAACTCCTTCAACGCCACCTTCAAGCTGGCGAAGGAGGCCCTGGAGGCGCTCCAGACGCACTATCCGGAGTTCCTGCTGCCCACCATCATCCGGCAGTGCACCAAGTTCGCGCAGGCCTCCAGCGAGGGGCGGCCGGTGTTCGTCGCGGACCCCTCGTCCAAGGGGGCCAACGACATCCAGGCCATGATTGACAACATCCTGCCCCGGCTGGTGGCCGCGGCAGCCGTCGCCCAGACGAAGGGCACCCAGCAGGCCGGCTGAGAACCATGAAGAAAGCCTTTGAACAGAACGTGTCCCGCGCCAAGCCGCGCCTCCGCCTGGGCGCGCTGACGGGCCTCGTCGACCCCGTCGAGCCCACGCCTCCCGAGCCCGAGGCCGAAGCGGCCCCCGAGCCCGTCGCCGAGGCCCCCGACCTCTCCGCCGAGGTGCGCGCCCGCATCGAGCGCGCCCGCAGCCCGCGCCCCAGCGCCGCCGAGGCGATGGACGCCGCCCTGCGCGAGCCGGACGACGCGCCCGTCTACGAGGAGCCCCCGCAGGAGCCCGAGGCGGTCGCCGACGTGCCCGTGACGTACGGGGCGCCGCCGGAGGCGGAGGCGTTGCTCGACACCGAGCCGCACGCCGAGCCCGTCACCTTCGCCGCGCCGCCTCCGGCGCTGCACTTCGACGCCGTCAGTCCTCCTCCGGAGGCGCACCCCATGACGCAGGCCTCGGCTCCCGTGTCCATGCCGCACGTCACCGCCACCGTCGCGGAGCCGGTGGCCCGTGTCGAAGCGCCGCCCACCGAGGTGGAGGTGCAGCGGCCGGCCCCGCCGCGCGAGGACGGGCAGGACTCCTCGGCCCGCCGTGAGCGACTGAAGGCCCGGCTCAAGGCGGTGCGGGAGAATCCGCGCCCGGAGCCGCTGCCCGCCACCGTGGCGGAGGCGGGGCAGCGCGCCGTGGAGCGCATCACCCACCTCCAGGCGGAGCTGGTGAAGGTGAAGGCGCTCAACCTCTCCCTCACGCAGGACCTGGAGGTGTCGCGCCGTCAGGCGGAGAAGGCCACGGAAGAGGCCCGCCTGCGCATGGACGAGGCGCGCCGCCTGTCCTCGGAGATGGAGGGCCGGGTGAAGCTGCTGGCCGACCTGGAGCGCGAGCTGTCCGCGCTGGAGGGCGAGCGCGACGAGGCGCTGCTGTCGCTCCAGGAGACGCGGCAGGCGCTTCAGGCCGCTGCCAAGGAGCGCGAGGCCCTGGAAGAAGAGGTCGCCCGCGGCAAGCAGTCCCTGGTGGACAGCCTGGCCGAGGAGGAGCGGCTCGCCGGAGAGCTGGAGTCCGCCAAGGACGAGTCCATGTCGCTGCAGCGCGCGG
Organism: Myxococcus sp. AB056; assembly: GCF_006547365.1. Taxonomy (NCBI): domain Bacteria; kingdom Pseudomonadati; phylum Myxococcota; class Myxococcia; order Myxococcales; family Myxococcaceae; genus Myxococcus; species Myxococcus sp. AB056. Next base: position 5,184 of record NZ_VHLB01000041.1, read on the forward strand.
TGGAGGCGCTCCAGGGAGAGCGCGATGTGCTGGCCCAGCAGGTGGCCTCGCTCACCGCCGAGCGCGCCGAACTGCTCGAGGCGCGCAAGGCCCTGGAGTCGGTGCACCGGGCCCTGAGTCAGGCCACGGTGCGCTGAAGTCGCCCGGCTACTTCCCGTCCTTCGCCACGCCGCGTGCGTTGTTTCCACCGCGCACGGCGGCGAAGGCGGGGCTGAGCGGCGGCGAGCGGAGCCCTTCGGTGGCCAGTCCACTGAAGGCGCCAGCCGGCTGTTTCAGTGCCTGGACGTGCGCGAGGATGTTGCGCCGGCGCTCGTCCTTCCCCGGGTGGTTGGCGAAGGTGCTGCCCCCGTCCTTCGTCTTGGCCAGCAGGGCGAGGTAGTCGTCCGGCGTGTAGCCCGCGGAGAGCATCAGCTCGACGGCGATCCGGTCCGCCTCCAGCTCCTGCTCCTTGGCGTTCCCCTTGTCGATGAGGTCGATGGTCTTCTCGCTCAGGTGGCCCAGCAGGCCCGGGTCCTGGTCCAAATCCAGCGTCCCGTCGCCATTGCGGCCCGCGGAGAGCACCTTCACCGCGGTGGGGGAGAGCACGGCCTCGCCGTAGGTGACCAGCTCGCACGTCTTCACCTTCGCGTCGCCGTACTGGTGGATGGCGTGCTTGAGCGTGACGTGGGCGATTTCGTGCGCCAGCACGCCGGCCAGCTGTCCTTCGTTCTCCAGTCCCTGGAGCAGCTTCCGGGTGACGAAGACGTAGCCACCGGGCGCGGACATCGCGTTGAACTGGGACGTGTCCTGGAGCACGCCGAAGGTCCACTCGAGCGTGGGCCGCGCGGATTGCGCCGCCAGGTTCTTCCCCACGACGTTGACGTAGCGGTGGAGCGCGTCGTTCGGGCCGTCCAGCAGCAGCCCGCCACCTCGCCGCACGAAGTTGATGGCCAGCGCGCCGCCCAGGGCGTACTCCTCCTGCACGCTGGGAGCGGCGCGCAGCTTCTTGCACGTCTTGGCTTCCGCGGACGCGGCGCTCAGCTTCCCCAGGAGGTTCTCACCCCGGGTGAGCGAGGACGCATTGAAGCCCTTGCAGGACGCCGACAGCGCGCCCAGACCCACCAACGCGAGCACCTTCCAGCCCGTTCGCATCATCGGTTGCCGCTCCGCTTGTTCGTTCCGGCCTTCGCGACCGTGTCGCTGGCGCCCACCACGGGGAAGAGCCCCGCCGCCGTCACGTGCGCGGCGATGTCCGCCGTGGACACGGACTTCGCCAGCGTCTCCAGCGCCTGGATGTCCCGCACGGCCTTGCCGTGGTCGCCGCCCTTGTCCTTGCCGTACTGCTCCGCGCCGGGGCTGAGCGCCTTCACCGCGGCGCCACTGGCGACGAACTTCTTCGGGTCCACCTGCTGGGTGCCATTCCCCTGCGTCACCAGCTCCATGTTGGGCGGCGTGGTGGACAGGTTCGTCTGGAACACGAAACCCTTCTTGCCGGTGGCCGTGGTCACCCGGTGCCACTGCTTGTGCTTCGCATCCGCGCCGCCCCACGTCACCCGCTCTCCGGGCTGGAGCACCGCCACGGCGTTGTCCGAGCCGGATGGGCTCGCCTGCACGCGCGTGTTCTTCGCCTTCACGTACAGCGGCTCGCCGACCTTCACGGCCGACGCCGCCGCCGGAATCGCCAGCGCCAGCAGGGCGGTGGTCCACGCCACCCGCGTCTTCATCCCCATGTCTCCCCGACTCCTTTCCTCACCGCTCACTTGTCCAGGTTCGCCACGCCGTCGAAGTCCTGCGGCGGCGCCTTCACATATCGTTGACAGCGCTCCAGCAACGCCTGCGTGGGCCCGTCCTCCGGGTCCTCCGCGCGGCGCGCATTCAGCACCGCTGCTGCTTCCTCGAACCGCGCCGCGCGGTAGAGCGCCAGCGCCGCGTGATATCGCTCCACCGTCTCCCGCTTGCGCGCGTCCAGCCCGCCCTTGAGCGCGAGCAATTCGTACACGGTGACGGCCTCCGTCTTGCCCGCCACGCGCACCCGGTCCAGCTCCCGCACCTCGATGTGCTCGCGCGCCAGCTCGTACGTGCGCGGGCCAATCATGATGACGGAGCCATAGGCTTTGTTCGCGCCCTCCAGCCGCGCGGCCAGGTTCATCCCGTCGCCAATCGCGGTGTAGCTGAAGAGCTGCTCGCTGCCGAAGTTGCCCACGAAGTTGACCGCGGTGTTGACGCCGATGCGTGTGTACATGTCCGGCAGCCCCTGGGCGCGGAACTCGTCGCGCAGCCGGTCCACCGCCGCCTTCGCCGCGAGCGCGCCCTTGCAGCCGCGCAGCGCGTGGTCCGCCTGTCGCATCGGCGCGCCGAAGAGACACACCACGGCGTCACCGATGTACTTGTCCAGGCACCCACCTTCTTTCAACAGCGCCGCGCTCACCCGCGTCAGATACGTATTGAGCAGGCGCACCAGGTTGCGCGGGTCGTCCTTGAAGCGCTCGCTGAAGGTGGAGAAGCCTCGGATGTCGCTGAAGAAGGCGGTGATTTCGACATTCTCCCCATCCAGCCGAGGCAGCTCGCGCTGGGCAATCATCTGCTCCACCAGCTTGGGCTCCATGAAGCGGCTGAAGGCCTGCCGGATGAAGGCCGCCTCTTCGTTGGCCACCAGGTGGTTGAAGGCCACCGCGCTGACGCTGGCCAGCACGCCCGCCAGCGCGGGCAGGGCGGTGAGCACGTAGGTGTTCGTCAGTCCAAGGGCGGGGCCCGTCACCCAGCTCATGCCGGCGTAGAGCCCCAGCGGCCACGCAATCTCCAGCGGCGTCCAGCGCGTCGTCATCAGCAGCACCACCGACACGAAGGCCACCGCGAAGACGAGCGCCAGACTCACCCCCAGCGGCGCGCGGGTGATGAAGCGGCCGTTGCCCAGGAGCGTGTCCAGCACCGCCGCCTGTTTCACCACGCCGGGCTCATGCGACGAGAAGGACGTGGCCTTGACGTCGTTGAGGCCCACCGCGTTGCCGCCAATGATGACCACCTTGCCGCGGAAGACGTCCGGCGGCAGCCCCGTGGGTTGGCCCTGGCCCCGGTGCACCCACGCGTCGAGCACGGAGATGAGCGGAACGCTGGTGAAGCGGTCATGCAACTGCCCGCCGAAGTCGATGCCAGCGCTGCCATCCGCATCCACGGCGTAGGTGCGCGAGCCCAGGCGCAGCGTGCGCCCGGAGAACTCGATGGCGCTGGCGCCCAGCAGGCCCGCGGCCACGCGCACCGGCAGCGTCGCGAAGGCATTGGGACCATCCGAATAGACGAAGCGCGTGCGGCGCATGAAGCCGTCGGCGTCCGACTCCGGCTCCACCAGCCCGAAGCCATCCACCGCGCCCACCAGCACGGGAATGGGCGGCACCGGGTGGCTGGGGAGCCGCTCCCCCGAGGACGTCGCGTAATCCAGCGCGGGCAGCGTCCGGCCATTCGCGCGCACCGGAAACGCGATGGCCCGGGCAAGCTGCTCGGGAGAAGCGGAGGGAAGGACCACCTCCAGGGCGCCGTCCTCGAACGTCTCCGCGCCGGCTTCCTCCGGGAAGGTGTCCTCCTCCTGAGGGGGGCTGTCCACCACCACCGCCGCGCTGAAGTCAGCGGGGGGCAGCAGCGGCGCGTTCGCGTGGGTGGAGACCCCCAGGTAGAAGGGGATGGACGTCTCCTGGAGCACCTGCGCGAAGGCCAGGTCCATGGACTCGTCCGTGCCGCGCTCGTCCATGACGGCGTCGAACACGATGGCCCGAGCACCCTCGGCTTCCAGTTGTTCCACCACGCGCGCCCAGAGGTTGCGGCTGTAGGGCCAGCTTCCGAAGTTGAGCGCGTACTGTTCGTTGGCGCGGATGCGCTCCAGGCTTGGCTGGTCGATGGTGACCAGCACCACCTGGGATGACACCTCGCGCCGCGCGGTGAAGCGCGTGACGACGGTGTCGTACGCAGTGCGCTCCGCTTCCTCCAGCAGGCCGCCCAGCTTCGCGTCGAAGTGAAGGCAGACGGCGGCCAGCGTGGTGGCCAGCACCGCCACGCCCAGCATCAGCCGCCAGTGGTTCTGCCACCGAGAACGGACCGTCTTCCAGCGCTCGCCTGCCACGTCCCCCTCTTGCGAAGCGTGCTGGGGTGGACACTACCCCAGCGGCAGGGGCGTGGGCAGTCACCTCGCATGGCGGGGTGTCTCGGCCGTGTACTCACGGTGAAACCCGAGATTTCAGAGGGGGCCCCAGCAGGCACCCAGGCGGGCCGCTGGCGCCTCTGACGTCACCCTTCCGGAAACCCGTGGACCGTTTGCCACATGTCGGTGCCGTCCGGACCTTTGCACTCAGTTCGGCACGGATTTTCGCTTTCAAGGAGTCAGACGTGGCCCTGGATATCCTCCAAGAAAAAGGCGTCCCGCTCGACAAGCAGGTCTTCACCTGGAAGGACCTGGTGCGGCGCCCCTACAGCAAGCTGGATGATGACGCCTTCACCCGCGTGTGCGTCATCTACATGAACGGCATCATGGCGGACGCACTGCGGACCAAGCATGCCTTCGCGCGCATGAACCGCGAGCTGCGGGAGCCGCTGGCGTTGATTCGCCGCGTGGAGCAGTACGAACAGACGCTCATCAACTGGCTCAACCCCGCGGACCAGTCGCCGCTGGAGACCACCCTGGGCTTTGAACAGGTCGCCATCGAGGTGACGGCCAGCGTGGCCCTGCGCGAGCCCGACCCCTACCTGGCCCAGACGTACCGGTTCGGTCTGCTCGAGGACTTCGACCACCTGTATCGCTATTCCGCGCTCTACGACCGGCTGGAGGGGAAGGACCCCAACAACATCACCCAGTCGTACACGGACATCATCCCTGGACGGCCTACCTCCGTGGAGCATCGCCATCCGCTGGATGACCTGCGCCGTCCCTACAACAAGCGCACGGCGCACCCGCTGACGAAGCTCCACGCGATGAGCATCACCGCGGCGGAGAACCAGACGCACGACTACTACATGACGGTCGGCCCGTTCTTCAGTGACCCGGTGGCCCGCCAGCTCTACGCGGAGATCGCCTCCATCGAGGAGCAGCACACCTCCATGTACGAGTCGTTGCTGGACCCGGACGAGTCCATGCTGGAGAAGTGGCTGATGCACGAGGCCTGCGAGGTCTACAACTTCTACTCGTGCGTGGCCTTCGAGAAGAACTCGCGCATCAAGGAGATATGGCAGCGCTTCCTGGACTACGAGCTGGGACAGCTCCACTACGTGAAGGAAATCTTCCAGAACGTGGAGAAGCGTGACGCGGCGGAGGTGCTCCCCAGCACGCTGCCGGAGCCCATCGGCTTCAAGGAACACCGCGACTTCGTTCGCAAGACACTGAATCAAGAGGAGGACATGGCCTCCAACGGACAGGACTACGTGCGGCTGGCGGACCTGCCGCGCGACCACCGCTCGTACATCTGGCGCGACCAGCTCAACTCCGACGGCTCCCCGTCCGAGACAGTGGCCGCTGGCTACAAATGGATTCCGGGCACGGAGCTCGCCGCGCGCACGCCGCGCATGGGCTCCACGTTCGAGGGAAAGAAGGTTCACTGACATGAAGACGACCACCAGCGACATGGGGCGCAACCGGACGGGTGTGGCCACCTCGCCCATCGACAGCGCGGACATCACCCAGGAAGCGGAGAAGCATCAGCCCAGCCACCTGGGAGACGGCTCGCTCCTCCTCCAGGTCCGGCAAATCTACGCGCGGGAATCCGAAGGCCTGGGCAGCGTGCCGCCGCCGGTCAGCCTCAAGGGCGTGGCGAAGACGGCGGTGGACGCGCTCAAGGGCTCCAAGCCCACCGTCTTCATCGACAAGCTGGGAGAGCGGCTGGCCTTCGAGCGCAGCGGCACCCGGCTCTACGAGGGCGCGCTCGCCAAGTTCGACGTCTACGGCAGTTGGGAAGGTGGGCCCACGCGTGAGGGCCTGGAGAAAATCTACAACGACGAGCTGTCCCACTTCCTCATGCTCACCGAGGCCCTGAAGTCACTGGGCGCCGACCCCACGGCGATGACGCCCAGCGCGGACGTCGCGGCGGTGGTGTCCCAGGGGCTCCCGCTGCTCATCGCGGACCCGCGAGCCAACCTGCGCCAGTCATTGGAAGCGCTGCTGGTGGCGGAGCTGGCGGACAACGCCGGCTGGGAGATGCTCATCGAGCTGGCCCGCGACCTGGGCCATGACACGCTGGCGGACCGCTTCCAGCTCGCGCTGGATTCGGAGGTGCAGCACCTCCTCTGGGTGCGTGGCTGGCTGGCCGCGGGCGTGAGCGTGGAGGCGCGCGGGGCGCCTGCCCGCGAAGAGCGCGCGGGCACGCAGCCGCGGGTGTGACGCTCAGAACGACGAGCCCGGCTCCTGGAGGAAGACGGACTCCTCCGGAGTCGTCGGACGTCCCAGCGTCACGTTGCGATGCGGGAAGCGGCCGAAGCGCTGGATGACGTCCCGGTGTTGCCGGGCATAGTCGAGCGCTTCCCGGCTGTCCGAGTGATACAGCGCGAGCACCTCGAAGAGGGCCACTGACAGCCGCTGGTCGTTGACGGACTCGCTGTGCTCGAAGGGCAGGTACATGAACCACCGCCACAGCGGCGGCAGGGCCATGTCCAGGCCTCGCGCCAATCCGTGCCGGGCCACCTCGCGCGCCCGCGCGTCCGAGGCGAAGGCCTGGGGCGTGCCGCGGAAGAGATTGCGCGGGAACTGGTCCAACAGCAGGAGCAGGGCCACGCAGCTGCGAGGCTCGTCCCGCCAGTCGTCCAGCTCGCCCTCGGCGGCGCGCTCGACGGCGGGCAGGAAGCGGCGCCGGCATTCATCATCGAAGGCTTCGTCCCGCAGGAACCACCGCTCACGTGGCTGCCCGAACCAGAAGCTCAGGATTTCCTCTGCGCTCGCCATGAGACGCCTCATCGTCAACGAGGGGAAGCCGCCTTGTACACCGGCGCCAGCCGGGGTGGCGGCTGGGAGGCGCCGGTACCACCTTCCACCCGACACTGGCGGGTGCTCCGCCAAGGGAGGACGCGGATGGACTGGACGCTGGAGCCGACGACACGAAACGTGCCTGACCCGGTGCGGCGCACGGCGCTCAACCCCACGCTGCGCAAGGAGTCCGTGGTGGCGCTGGGCGTCTTCGGCGCCCTGACGTTTGGCGCGGCGGCGCTGGGCGCTCGCGTCAGCTCGGCGGACACGCGCTGGTACCGGCGTCTGCGCAAGCCCTCGTTCCAGCCGCCACCGATGGTCTTCGGCCCGGTATGGACGGTGCTGTATGGCCTCATCGCCCTGTCGGGTTGGCGTGTATGGACGGCGCCCGCGGGCGCGGCCCGCTCCCAGGCCCTGGCCTGGTGGGGCATCCAGATGGGATGCAACGCCGCCTGGTCCTGGCTCTTCTTCGGCAGACACCAGCCGCGCCGCGCCCTGGCGGACAACCTGGCGCTGCTGGCCAGCGTGACGGCGTATGTCGCCGTCACCAAGGATGTGGACCGCCCCGCGGCCTGGATGGCGGTGCCGTACCTGGGCTGGGTGGGCTTCGCCAACGTGCTCAATGCCGAAATCGTCCGCCTCAACCCCTGAGCCACCCTAGTTGCGCAGCTTCGACGGCTTGGGCGGGTTCATCGCCAACACGGTGGCGAAGTAGCGGGCCTGACTCTCCGTGGTGCACCGCACCTCCTGGATGCGTCCGCCCACCTTCACGCGGACGAGCCAGCCTTCATTGTCACGAGTCCAAGCAGGCGTGTCGGTCGTCATGGTCATCCTCCCTCGAAGTGCATCCTCCGCCTTTCGATAGAGCAGCCGCCATGCCAGCGTCGGAAGCGTGCGAATCCAGGCGCTTCCCCCCGCCTCTTGGCCAATGGAAGACACCCACCCCTGTCATTTTTGCGGAATGCGGGGTGGCGGAGTTTCAGTGGATGAGCTGTCCGGGTTCCTCGACGTTCGGCTGCGCGGGAGCGCCGGCCATCAACGGCAGGGCGACGTGGAAGGTGGAGCCATGGCCTGGCTCGCTCTCCACCCAGATGCGCCCGCCGTGGCGCTCGACGATGTCCCGGCTGATGTAGAGCCCCAGCCCCAGTCCACCGAAGGAATGGGCGGAGGCGTTGCGCGCCCGGAAGTACCGGTCGAAGAGCAGCTTCTGCTGGTCCGGAGGAATGCCGATGCCTTCGTCGGAGACCGACAGGAGCGCCAGCCCGCCGCGCTGGCGCAAGCTCACGCGCACGGTGCCTCCATTCGGGCTGTACTTGAACGCGTTCTCCACCAGATTGGCGAGCACCTGCTCCATCCGGAAGGGGTCCACGTTCACCTGCACGGGCTGCTCGGGCGCGTCGAACCGCACGGTGTGGTTGCCGCGCTGGGGCTCGAGCTCGTGGAGGACGTGCTCCACCAGCCCTTCCAGCCGGGTGGCCTCCCGGTGAAGGGCCAGTCGTCCCGCCTCGATGCGTGAGGAATCCAGCAAGTCGTTGATGAGGCTGGTGATGCGCAAGAGGTACAGGCGCGCCTGACGCAAGGTGGAGGACTCCACGAGCTCGCCACGCGCCAGCCGGCGCTCCAGCGTGGCCAGCCGGAGGCTCAGCGGGGTGAGGGGGGTCTTCAGCTCGTGTGAGGCGATGGACAGGAAGTCGTCGCGCACGCGGATGGCCTCCTGGGCTTCACGGTACAGGCGCTCGCGCTCGCGCTCCGCGCGGCGGCGCTCGGAGATGTCCTCGACGATGCCAATGCCGCCCTCCACCTGTCCGGCCGCGTTGAAGCAGGGGGCGAAGCGCACGTGGACCGGCGTCTTCCTGCCAGAGGTGATGGCGCGGTACTCGCCTTCGTAGTCGCAGGTATGTCCCGCCAGCGTCTCCCGGACGCAGTGGAGGATGCCCTCATCCCGGAGCGACAGGAGGTTGAGGCCCACCAACAAGCGCTTGGGCGAGCCGATGATGCTCACGAACAGCTCGTTGCACGCGATGACGATGGCGCTCCGGTCGAAGTAGATGATTCCCATGGGCGCGTGCTCCACGACGGTCCGGAAGAGCGCGTCGCCAGGAACGCTCTCCGACTCGAGTCCGTGCAGCGTGCGCTCCACGGGCTCGGCCAGGGTGTCGACGACCTCGTGCAGGCGGCGGAAGTTGAGGACGATGCGCTCATCCCGGCCTTTGCCGGAGGCGCCCACCGTCAGCTCCACCATGATTTCCGCGCCGTCCTTGCGACGCGCGAGCACCCGGGTCGCTCGCCCTCCGAGCGCGGCCCGCCGGGAGAGCAGGTGGCGCAGCAGGCTCTCGCCTTCGTGGCGGTGCAGCCGCTGGGGAAAGAGCCGGGACGCCGGCTGGCCGATGAGCTCCTCTCGCCTCCATCCCAGCAGGCGCTCCGCGGCGGCGTTGAGAAAGCAGACGTTCTCACCGGCGTCGCAGGCCACGAAAGGGTCCACGGCGGCGTCCAGCCACGCGCTGAGTTCGTCGATGCCTGAGGCCATGCTCTCCTCGGAAACCCGCTGGTCGTCGTTGCCAGCGTCCCGGGACATGGGAGCTCGAAACGCCTCGACGCGAAATGCGGAGGGCGTGTCCCTTTCCATACAAGTAGGCATTGGAGGCACAGCCCGCGCCTTCAACATCAATGGTCGGCGTGCGGACGCCAGGTTCGACGTGCAGGCGAGCGGGCGGGCCCCTGTCTAGCGGCGCGTGGCCTTGCGTTTCCGGCCACCGGCCTTGCGTGCGGTTGTCTTCGTGCGCGCCGTGACCTGCTTTCGCGCCGGCTTCGCGCCCCCGCGCGATGGACGCGGCGGTTCGGGGGGCTTCAGCGAGAGCCCCTCCAACCGCTCGCGCAAGGCCCGTGTCTCCTCCTTGAGGCGGTCCACCTCTTCGCGCAGCGATGCCACCTCGCGGGCCTGCGGTTCACCTTCGCGCAGGAAGCGCACCGTCTCCCGCGCCGCGCGCCGGGCGACGGCATCCAGCAGTGGCGTCTGCTCCAGCGCGGGCACCAGGCGTGAATCCCCCAGCGTGCGCGCGGCCTCGAAGACGCCCATGCGCACGCGGAAGAGCGGGTCGCGGAGCAGCTCCGCGAGCAGGTCCACGGCCTCGCGCTTGCGACCCGCGACCTCCGCCAGCTTCGCCACCGCGAGCGTGGCGGCGCGGCGCAGCGGGGCCGCGTGGCCATAGGCGGTGCGCGCCAGCACCACCGAGAAGGCGGCGGGGTCTTGAGACTCGGCGAGCCCATCCACCGCGCCCACGGCGACGACATCCTGGTACGAGGGCCGGGTGCTCACGGCCTCCAGGACGCCCAACGCGTCCGGCGCGCGCACGCGGCCATAGCTGCGGGCGGCCTCCGCCTCCACGAAGTAGCTGGTGTCACCGCCGTTCACCAGGGCGCGCAGGCGGGCTGTCACCTCCGCGTCGCGGCGGAACTCGCCCAGCGAAGCCACCACGGCGCGGCGCACGCGGGGATGCTCGGTGGACAGCGTGTCCAGGAGGCGCGCGCGGGAATCGGGGGTACGGATGCGGCCCAGGGACTTTGCGCACGCGGCGCGAGTTCCCCAGAACAGCCGCGCGTCCGCCAGCGCCGTGCCCAGCGCGTCCACCGCGCGGGGGCTGCCGTCGCGACCCAGGGCCACGGCGGCTTCGGTGCGTGCGCGCATCTCCGGCGCGGCACGCAGTTCCTCCATCCAAAGGCCCGCGGACTTGTCCACCGTCAGTGTGCCGAGCACCCCGCGCCGAGGGTCCACCCGCACCTGCGAGGGCGCGCTGGGGCAGGGCAGGTGGAACGCGTGCTCCGCGTCCGCCACCTCCAGCCGGTGGACGGTGTCGCGGCCGTCCACGGTGAGCGCCACATCCAGCGGCAGCCGGAAGAGGGGCACGCCGTCCGCCGTGGACTGCGTCTGGCGCACCTGGAGGCGCAGCCGCGCTTCCTCGGCGTCGTAGCGGACATCGACCTTCAGCTCGGGGTGGCCGGGCGCGAAGACGTACTGGTCGAAGAAGGCGTCCAGGTTGTGGCCCGTGGCGTCTTCGAACGCGCGGGCCAGGTCCACCGTTTCCACTGAGCCGTGGCGGTGCCGCGCGACGTAGTGGCGCAGGCCCTTGAAGAACAGGTCATCGCCCAGCCGGCGGCGCAGCTCGTGGAGGACCAGGCCGCCCTTCTCGTAGAGGTGCCGGTCGAAGACATCCATGGGCGCGTGGAAGCGCCGCGCGACAATGGGGCGGGCGTAGCGCTCACGCGCCTCGCTCAGGTAGGCCTCCAGGTCCACGAGCCGGTGCTGGTCGGCCTCGTCTTGCCCGTCGGCGCGCTCCTTCCAGAGCATCTCGAGCCAGGTGGCGAAGCCCTCGTTGAGCCAGCCATGGGGCCAGTCACGGCAGGTGAGCAAGTCCCCGAACCACTGGTGGGCCAGTTCGTGCGAGATGAGCGGCTCGGCGTTGTAGTCCGGTTGGGCGCGCGCGTCGTGGAGGACGGTGTCGGTGAGGCTGGTGGCGGAGGTGTTCTCCATGCCGCCCAGGATGAACTCGGTGACGAAGACCTGGGCGTAGCTGCTCCAGGGGTAGGGCTCGCCGGTGACTTCCTGGAAGACGCGCACCATCTCCGGCGTGCGGCGCACGCAGCGCAGGGCGTCCTCCTTGCGGCCCTTGGGGAAGAGGTAGCGCAGGGGCACCGTGCCAGCCGTGTCGGTGGCCTCTTCAAATTCACCCACCACGAGCGTGACGAGGTACGGCGCGTGCGGCTGCGCCATCCGGTAGTGCTGGGTGCGGCGGCCGTCGTGGACGCGGTCGCTTTCCAGTGTGCCGTTGGACAGGGACGTCATCGCCTCGGGGAAGGTGGCGATGACCTCGGACGTGGCCTTCTGGGCGGGCGTGTCCAGGCAGGGGAACCAGGCACGCGCGTCGATGTCCTGGCCCTGCGTCCAGGCCTGGCGGGGACGGTGCGGATAGGCGGCGTCGGGCGCCCAGAAGTAGAGGCCGCGGCGAGGCCGGGCCGTGTAGCGGATGGCCACCTCACAGGCCTGCCCGGCGGCGAGCGGCGCGGACAGCTCCACGCGGACGTGGGCGCCGGAGTTGGAGAAGCGCGCGGCGCGGCCGTCTACCTGGACGTCGGACACGTCGAGGTCCACCGCGTCGAAGGTGAGGGTGTGGACTGGACGGACGGCGGAGACGCGCGTGGTGCACAGGCCGGTGATGCGGTGGGTGTCGAAATCGAGGTCGACCTCGATGCGGACGTGCTCGGCGCGGACCGGCCGCTCGGCGGCGTAGTGCTCGGTGGCGCCAGGAAGGGAGAAGGGGCGGGGGCCGGAGGGGACGGACTCGGAGGCGTGACGGTGGCAGCAGCGCATGGGCACCGGGGACTCTTCCGCAAGCTCGCGTCACCGTCGAGGAGGAGTGCACCTGGGGGCCGATGAGCGTCGTGTATCGACGAAGTCCTGAAGATGACGCCAGGGTCGCGCCCCTCCCCACTGGGGCGTTCATGACATGCACCTGAACACACGCGGAACGGCGTCGACCGGGTAGTCTCTGACCACCGTGCAGTGGGTTCTCTTCTTCTCCGACAGACAGGTGCGTGAGCAGCTCTTCGCCCGGGTGGATTCGACCCGTGGGTTGTTGCTGGTGACAGGGGTCCGGCACGGCGCGGCCATGCGTCCTCCGGAGTCGCGCGAGCCCTTCGCCACGCTGGAGCGGCTCCATGGCGACGTGCTGTCGCAGGTTCTGGTGGCCGACGAGGGCACCACGGATGGCATGTGGAGAGACCCGCTGGGGGACCTGGGCGACCGGCTCCACCCCGGCAGCCGGGATGACGCCTACGCGGCGTCCACGGGCTACCTGCTGCTGCGGGACGGCCGGCCCGCGGCGGTGGTGCGCAAGCAGGGCACGCCGTTCGAGGACCTCTGGTTCCTGCAAGAAGCCCTGAGCAAGCTCACCCCTCGCGTGCCCCCGCCGGACCCGGCCCAGCGGCCAGGACGTCGCCGCGCGGAGCCCGCGCCCCGCTCACCCCCACGGCCCGCGAGCGGTGGCACGCACGCCCGCGCCACGGGGACGCGAGAGCGGGCCGGCTGGGACGATGAGGCCACGCCCCCCCGGGGTACGCGCGTGCCGCCGCCCGCGCCGCCGAGGAAGGACCCGTGGACGGTGCTGGGCATCGCGCCCGGGACGCCCCTGGATGAGGCGCGCAAGGCCTTCCGGGCGCTGGTGGTGCAGTACCACCCGGACAAGGTGGCGCACCTGGCGCCGGAGTTCCACGCGCTCGCCGAGCTGCGCACGCGGGAGATTCTGGACGCGTGGGAAGAGGTGGAGCGAGCGTTGTCCGGAGGGGCGTGAGCCCGCGTGGCTACAGCAGCAGCGACGTCGGCGGAGGCGTGATGAGCGTCTTGCCGCTGTCCAGGGCGAAGCGCGCGACGATGGGCATGTGGTCGGACAGCCCGTGGAAGCGGCTGCGGAGGTCCCCGAAAGGCGATGTCTCCTGCGTGTCGAGCCAGCGCACGCCCGCGCCGGAGAACACGTGGTCCAGGTGCATCCGCATGTGCATGAAGCCGGCGGTGGGGAAGCCGCGCGACACGTTCGGGTCAATCTGTCCCACGGCGGCCTGCGCGCAGGTGAGCCGGCCATCGGTGGTGAGGTAGCGGTACACGGGCGACGCGGGCGGCGAGTTGAAGTCTCCGCACACGATGTAGGGCTCGTCGCCGGTGAGCCCTTGCATGAACTCCGTCAGCTTGCGCGCCTCGTGGAGTTGGTTGATGCCGCCGCCCATCTTGTCTCGCGTGGCCCAGAACTCACGGGCGAAGGGCGTGGGAAGACTGAGGTGGGTGTTGAAGATGTGGAAGGGGTGCCTGTCCTCGCGGCGCAGCAGGCGCATGTGCGCGCAGATGCGGCTCTGCTTCCGGTCCTTGAGCCGTTGGACGTGGTGGTGGGTGATGGCCTGGGGGGCGCCCACGTTGTGCGTGGCCACCTCCAGCTTGCGCGTGTTCACCAGCACCGCCAGCCCGGTGGTGTAGAGGGACACCTCGCGGAGCTTGTAGTGGTGGGCGCGGAAGTAGAAGGCCTCGTAGGGCATCTCCCGGCCCAGCCTGTCGAACGTCTCCACCATCCGGCCCATGAAGGCGGTGAGCTGCGTCTCGCCCGGCTGCTTGGGCCGGTCGGCGATGTTGCTGCGCAGCGAGGACGTCTCCACCTCTTGCAGGCAGACGACATCCGGCAGCGGGTCCAGCGACGCCAATGCCGCGGCGACGCGCCGCTTGGGGCCCACGGTGCTCGCCAGGCCGCGGAGCATGTGGCCGAAGTAGCGGACGTTGTAGGTGACGATTCGCAGCGGGGATGGGCTCATGGGCAGCGCGCTGGCCCCCTCCAGTGGGCCTCGGGAGGAAACTACTAACCGCCAGGCGCTCCGGCTTGGGATGGCGTCAGGCACCTGACACTCCTAGGGCCTGCCTGCCCGGCCGTACTGCTCGTGCGGGGAGCCGAGGACACCGCGCCAAGATGCTCTTCACCAAGCAACGACTGAAGCCGGGTTCCAGCCACCCTGTGGTTTTCTGCTGAGGGTTCCGGGCTCGCGGGGGGGCGCCCGGCGGCCCGTGACGGGTCATCAGCGGTGTAACCGAAGGAGGGCTGTTCATGCGGGGATACACGTGGGGTGTGGCAATCGCATCCATGATGGGGCTCATCGGGTGCGGCGAGGACGACACGTATGTGTATGACGTGTCGCTGGATGCGGCGGCGCTGAGCAATGTCCCGATTGAATGCTTCGGGAAGGCCGTCCCGGAAGAGCGGACTGTTGAAGGACTGGAGGCGCAACAGCGGTGGCGTTTTCAGCGAGGGGAAATGGACTCGCTGTCGCTCGAGATTCCTCATGTCGGAATCACCGCGCCGGGTATTGGGGAGTATTCCATCGGTTCGATGGAGGGTACTCCCGACGTCCTTGATGGGTCCGCCGCGGCAGGCGGGGGATTCCAGTTCCTGCATTTAAAGGAGGTCGGCTTCGGGCGGCTGGCGCCCGCCACTCAGGCGTTCTCCATCGTCGTCGAGACCAAGACCCTGGATGACACCATTCAGGGATTCATGTGGCTTCGATTCATGGACAGGCTCGATCGGGGGCTCCTCAATCGATGGAGTGTCCCACAGTGCGCCATCACCATCCCTTTCACGGGCAAGCGGGTGAAGGAGTAGGCTGCTCCGCTCGTGTCGCCGTGGCGCGAGCCCTGTGACGGAAGGAGCGGAGACCGATGCGTGGAGACCAGTGGGGCGCCATGGCCGCCGTGGTGATGGCGCTCACGGGATGCGGCGAGGACGACACGTACACCTACGACGTGACGCTGGACGCGGAGACGCTTGCCCAGGTGCCGACGGAGTGCAGCGAGTTGGTCGAACCCGCCCAGGGCCCCGCGGTCGGCCTGGACGCGCAGCAGCGCTGGACGATTCGCCGCGGGGAGATGGACTCGATGTTCCTCGAGGTCCCCGACATCGACTTCCAGACGCCGAACAACGCCTACGTCATCAACGGCGACGGCGAGCCGGACGTGCTCATGGGCTCGGTGGGCGCGGACGGCGGCTACCAGTTCATCCACATCCAGACGCGCCTGGATGAGGAGCACAAGCTGTCCGCCCTGGGCAACGAGCACGCCTTCCGCATCGCCATCCACAACAAGGACCTGGATGACGCCATCCAGGGCACGGTCTGGGTCCGCAACGAGCACGTCGAGCGGGACCCCGTCAACGGCTCCACGCTAGCCTCCGGCTGCGCCTCCGCCGTCCGCTTCACCGGCCGCCGGGTGACGGAGTAGCGCGCTTCATTCGCACCACCGTGTCCAGCAGGTGCTCCAGCGCCGCCTGGGGCTCGGTGCACAGGCCGGAGTGCACCGGCCCTGTCTGGATGATGGTGCTGCGCGGCGCCACCACCCAGTGCCAGCGCTCCTTCTGGGACAGCTGGCCAATGGGCCCCGAGCCCTTCCCGCCCTCGCACACGCGGCGGAAGCTCTCCAGGTGGCCGCGAATCACGTCCACGTCCACGTCGGGCCACAGCGCCTTCAACCGCGCTTCGTCCGGCTCCACGCGCACGCCCAGGAAGCGCTGGGTGGCGCAGAAGAGGACGACGCCCGCGTTGATGAACTCCTCGCGCTCCACGCGCGGGACGACGCGGATGATGGCGTAATCAAACGAGCTGGGCGCGGGCACGGTCCGCCTCCTCGATGAACGCGGGCACGGCTTCCAGCCGGCGCAGCAGCCAGGTGGCGTAGGCGGCGCGGTGCGCCTCGGCGGTGGGGAAGGGGGACTCGGTGCTCGTGAGCCACGCCTCCGGAATGGCCCCGACAATGCGCTCCACCACCTCCCGGGTGATGCGCTCGCCCAGGTGCTTGCCGGCCTCCGTCAGCGCCGTGGCCCACGGCAGCAGCACGTGGTCCTTGATGGGCGCGAAGCGGCCCTGGCTGCGCGCCTCCCAGTCGTCCCACGAATGGTGGAAGTACAGCGAGGCCCCGTGGTCGATGAGCCACAGCTTCCGGTGCCAGGTCAGCATGTTGGGGTTGCGTGGGGTCCGGTCCACGTTGGTGATGTACGCGTCGAAGGCGACGATGCCGGACGCCTCCGCCGCGGTGGGCGCGGGGTCCGCCACCGGGTCGAACGTCACCGACGCCGGAAGGTAGTCCAGCGCCAGGTTGAGGCCCGCGCTGGCCTTGAGCAGCTCGCGAATCTCAGAGTCCGGCTCGTTGCGTCCCAGGGCCGGGTCCAGCTCGACCAGGACGAGCTCTGGCACCCGCAGGCCCAGCTCCCGAGCCAGCTCTCCGGCGATGAGCTCGGCGACGAGCGCCTTGGCGCCCTGTCCGGCGCCCCGGAACTTCACGACGTAGAGCCCCGCGTCGTCCGCCTCGATGATGGCCGGCAGCGAGCCGCCCTCCCGCAGTGGCGTCACGTAGCGCGTGGCGGTGACCGTCCTTGGCATTCCTGACCTCCCGTCCTCTCTCCTGGCTCCGTCCCTGGGGCGTCGGGCCGCGTCGCGGCATGTAGCATGCCGGCCGGGGGGAGGCGCTGACGCCGCCTCGGGCTGAACGCTGGAAACTTTGTCCGACACAATGCGACAATCATTTATCGGCGTTTTTTTCTGCCCCCCACGGAGCTCCCCCACCATGGAAATCTCTCGCAAGCCGAAGTCGCCCGTGTCGCAGTCCACCCGCGCCGGTGACACGGCCAAGCCGGCCGCTGCGGCCAGGCCCGTGGAGAAGGCGCCGGTCCAGACGGCGAAGGATGGCTTCGACTCGGCGCCCACGGGTGGCGCGCGGGGCTCCAACTTCGTGGACCGCCCGAAGGGCAACTTCGTGGACCGCCCCACGGGCCTGCCCCAGGGCACCCCGTCGGCGCTGCCGGCCTCGGCCTTCACGTTCGGCTCCGGCCACGTCGCCGTCCGTCCCTTCGCGGCGAGCGCGGCCCGCGCGCCCGTGACGCTGACGGCGTCCGCCACGCCCAACGCGAAGGTGAACGACCTCCAGACGACGACGTCCACCGTGTCCTTCGACCAGGACGTGAAGCTGGACTCGCTGAAGCTGAACCTGGACCTGGCGCACACCTTCAAGGGTGACCTGGTCGTCAAGCTGACCAGCCCCTCCGGCAAGACGGAGACCCTCCACAACCGCAAGGGCGGCAGCGCGGACGACATCAAGGGCAGCTTCGACCTGGCCGCCTTCAAGGGCGAGTCCACCAAGGGCACCTGGACGCTCTCCGTCGAGGACAAGGCGCGCCGCGACACCGGCACCCTGAAGAGCTGGAGCCTGGACGCCGCCGGCCAGACGACGGGCACGGGCCCCATCGAGGAGCCGAAGCCCCAGCTCTCCGGCCCGCCGGTCATCGCCGTGTTCGACGGTGGCGTGGACTTCAAGCACTCCGACCTGGATGACGCGATGTGGGTCAACCCGAACGAGGTCGCGGGTGACGGCATCGACAACGACGGCAACGGCGTCAAGGACGACATCTACGGCTACAACGTCGGCTACAACAGCGGCGACGTGATGCGCGGCAGCGGCACGGACCACGGCACGCACGTGGCCGGCATCATCGCCGCCGAGGACAACGGCGAGGGCAACACCGGCGTCGCCGCGGGCAAGGCGAAGATCATGAGCCTGGGCGGCCTGTACAACGGCGCGGACCTGCTCACGAACTTCGAGCGCGGCGTCGACTACATGGTGAAGATGAAGACCGAGCACGGCGTGAACATCCGCGCCGTCAACGCGAGCTTCGGCAACGAGTACCGTGACGCGGCCTCCGTGAAGCGCTGGACGGACGCGGTGCAGAAGCTGGCTGACGCGGACATCCTCCTCGTCGCGGCCACGGCGAACGGCTACGGCAGCAACCTGAACGACGTGGCGGACATGCCCGCCAACATCGACCTGCCGAACGTCATCACCGTGGCGTCCATGGACAAGAAGAACGACAAGCTCGCGGACTTCTCCTCCTACGGGGACAAGGTCGTGGAGCTGGCCGCAGTGGGCGAGGACGTGCTGAGCACCGTCCCGGGCGGCCGCTGGGAGGAGATGAGCGGCACCTCCATGGCCACCCCGACGGTGGCGGGCGCCGCGGCGCTGATGTTCGCCGAAAACCCCAACCTGACGGCCGCGCAGGTGCGTGACCTGCTGGTCCAGACGGTCGAGGTGGACTCCGACCTCAAGGGCAAGGTGAGCACCAGCGGCAAGCTGGACATCGAGGCCGCCGTCGCCGCCGCCAAGGCCACGCTCGAGGACGACACCTCGGTCGCCGGGCGCTGAGCCGGTCCTGAGATGACGCAGTGAAGAGCTCCCGGTGCCCAGGTGCCGGGAGCTTTTTCGTGTCCGAATTGATTGCGCACAATTTGATTGTGCCCTACTTATCTCCCATGTCGATGGATGACCCGCTCAGCCTGGACCGGCAAATCTGCTTCCCGCTCTACGCGGCGGCCCGGGCGATGACGCAGGCGTATGCGCCGCTGCTGTCACGGCTGGGCCTGACGTACCCGCAGTACCTGGTGTTGTTGGTGCTGTGGGAGACGGACGGGGAGACGGTGAAGGGGATGGGGGAGCGGCTGTACCTGGACTCGGGGACGCTCACTCCGCTGCTCAAGCGGATGGAGTCCCAGGGCTTGGTGCGGCGGGAGCGGAGCGCGGAGGACGCGCGCTCGGTGCGCATCTACCTGACGCCCGAAGGGAGGGCCCTGCGCCGCAAGGCCACGTCCATTCCCGAAGCGATGGCCTGCAAGTTGGGGCTGACGCTGGAGGAAGCGACCCGCCTGCGCCGCGACGTCCAGCGCCTTTTCGAAGTGCTTTCGCAGTCCCACGATGATTCCGCGAAGTAACGCTCAAGGAGAACACCATGGCTCCCGTCGCTCTCTCTCCGCTGTACAGCACCTCCGCCACCGCCCACGGTGGCCGCAACGGCCGCGTGAAGTCGGAGGACGGCGTCCTGGACCTGCCCCTGGCCATGCCCAAGGAGCTGGGGGGCGCGGGCGGCGCCGTCACCAACCCGGAGCAGCTCTTCGCGGCGGGCTACTCCGCCTGCTTCGAGAGCGCGCTGCGGCTGGTGGCGCGCATGCAGGGGAAGAACCTGGGCAACGACGCGGGCGTGCGCGCCACCGTCACCATTGGCAAGACGCCGGACGGCGGCTTCGGGCTCGCGGTGGAGCTCCAGGGAATCCTGCCGGGAATCCCCAATGACGAGGCCCAGAAGCTGATGGCGGCGGCCCACGAGGTGTGCCCGTACTCGAAGGCCACGCGCGGCAACATCGACGTGAAGGTCTCCGTCGCTGGCTAGTCGCACGCGGAGCGTGCATGAGGTCCGCGCAGGCGTTGGTATCGCGCGCGATGTCGGCTTCCTCGCTGCCTGCTTCCGCGCCTCGTGCGTCGCTGGCCCTCTGTGACCGGGTGGGCCATGTCGTCGGCCGGCGCGAAAGGAAGCCAGAGCACGCACGCGCTGTTCGATGAGCGCGCGCGTGCCTGGACACAAGGCGCCTACGGCGTGACGCCCGGCACCCACACGCCCCAGGCCGTGAGCTGCGTGCCTCCACCTCCGGACGTGACGTGGTCGAGCAGCGGCTGGAAGCGGGCCTCGTGGGCCAGCCCCGCTAGCGCATCCTCCCAGGGGTCGGCGGCGTAGGCCTGGACGCGGACGTTGTTCGCCTGGGGTTGCGCGGTCTCGAACTGGAGCACCGGCACGCGGTGCGTGCCCACCGTCAGCGTCTCGCGCTTCGCCGGGGCGGCGCCCTCGGGAGCAGGGGGCCATTGCCGTGCGTCCAGTGACTCCCAGATGCGCGCGAGCACCGCCTCCTCCAGTGGCACGGCTTCCGCCTGGGCGAAGTCCGGGCAGGCTGCTCCCGAGGTGGGCGGCGTCACCTGCTGGCGCAGGATGAAGCCTCGCTCCGCGGCCTGGCAGGTGCGCAGCACGGACGTGGTGCCTTCCGTCTCCATCCGCATGTCGAACCAGGTGCCAGGCCCCCAAGGGCGGGCGAGCGTCGGAGGCAAGCCGGTGCCACCCTCCTGTCCCTGGCGCGCCTCCACCAGGGTGAGCTGTGAGCCGCCGCCCATGGCGAAGCCCGCCAGCGTGATGCTCGCGTCGAGCAGGCCATTGGTGAGGTACAGCGGGCCCGGCGTCGCCGCGTAGAGGCGGTTCTCCAGGGGGCCGTCGAACGCCCGCTTGTCGTTGAGGTAGCGCTTCGCTTCCCAGTGGCGGCCCGCGGCGGTGAGCTGCTCGGTGCTCTGTTTACCCTCGCGGGGGGCCTCCAGCGCACGCGACTCATCCGCTCGCACGGGCACCACCAGCGGCCGCGCCAGCATCGGTCGCCGCGACGGCGCGCCGCCATCCTCGGTGAAGTAGAGCGTCACCCAGACCCAGGGCAGCTCCACCGCAACGACCTCCAGCGTCACCACGCCGGCCACCGCGGCATCTGGCACGGTGCCGGGCTGCTGCCGGCCCATGGCCTTGCGGTTGGCGGAGAAGGAATACGCCACGCGGTCGCCCACGCGAGCCTGCAGCCAGGGCGAGTTGCCGCGCCGCGTTGGCGTCTCCGTCTCGGTCTCCGACTTCGTCTCCGTCACGGGCTCCTGGGTGGAAACTTCCGGCGGCGCGGTGGTGCCCTCGGAGGGCGTGATGTGGGGCTCCACGCTCTTGCAGCTCGTGCCAAGGGCCAGGGCCGCGCACAGCATCGCGGAGCGGGACAGGGAGGAGGCGACAGGCTTTCGCATTCGGGCAACCTCGGCGGTGGGGGGCATTGCGTCACCCCTGTCCGACCTTGATACACCGGGGTGCTGGCCCGCCCTCAACTTTCTGGAGTTCCGCGTCCCATGACCACGAACCTGCGCATTCGTCGTGTCGTCCTCTACAAGCATGGCGTCGGCTACTTCGAGCGCCGGGGAAAGGTGAGTGGCAACGACACGCTCCACCTGGACTTCAAGGCGCGTGACATGAACGACGTGCTGAAGTCGCTGACGGTGCTCGACTTGTCGGGCGGCTCGGTGTCGGCGGTGAGCTACGACTCCACGAAGCCGCTGGAGCAGCTCCTGGCGGAGGCCACCATCCGCATCCCGGAGGATGGCAGCCTCACGGCGCTGCTGGGGCAGATCAAGGGCGCGCGCGTGCGGGTGCGCGTGGGCGGCGCGCAGGTGGAGGGCTCCATCATCGGTCTGGACTCGCTGGCAGTGGCGGCCGGCGAGACGACCCTGATGCGCCCGTTCCTGTCGCTGCTGGTGGGCGCCTCGCTGCGGACCTTCGACATCCTGGACGTGTCCGAGCTGGAGTTCCTGGACGAGGCGGTGCGCAAGGATTTGGAGTTCTACCTGGCCACGGTGCTGTCCTCGTACAAGAAGGACTCCAAGCGGATGGCCATCCTCACCTCGGGCCAGGGCGAGCGCGAGCTGTTCGTCAGCTACGTGGTGGAGTCACCGGTGTGGAAGACGAGCTACCGCATCCTCCTGGACGAGGGCGAGCCGCCGCTGCTCCAGGGCTGGGCGCTGGTGGACAACACCGGGGACGAGGACTGGGTGGACGTGAAGCTGTCGCTCATCGCCGGGCTGCCGGTGTCCTTCGTGCATGACCTCTACAACCCCCGGTACATGAAGCGGCCGGTGGTGGAGGTGACGACGGAGGCCGCCGCCGCGCCAGTGATTCCGGAGGAGAGCTTCGGCAGCGCCGGGGACATGATGATGGATAAGGAGATGGCCGCGCCGATGATGTCCGCCATGCCCGCCGCGGCCCCCATGGCCGCGCCGCGCCGCTCTCGGGCGGAGAAGGCCATGGTGGGCGGCCCTGGCCGTGGAGGCCCGAGCCGGCGCGAGGCCATGGAGACGAGCGCCGCGGTGACGACGCTCACGAAGGAGGTGGGGGACCTCTTCGAGTACGGCGTGGACCGGCCGGTGACGGTGCACCGCAACCAGAGCGCGCTGGTGCCCATCCTGCACAAGCCCTTCGAGGGCAAGCGGGTGCTCCTCTACAACCGGGCCACGCGTGAGAAGAACCCCATGGCGTGCATCGAGCTGAAGAACACCACGGGGCTCACGCTGGAAGGCGGCCCGGTGACGGTGTCGGAGGACGAGCGCTACGTGGGCGAGGCGATGCTCGACACGATGAAGCCGAATGACCGGCGCTTCGTGCCCTACGCGGTGGAGCTCGGTTGCGTGGTGTCGATTGAGGACCACACGGAGGACGGGCCGGTGTTCCGCGTCGCGGTGAACTCCGGGATGCTGGTGGCGGAGTACTTCCACGTGCGGCGCACGACGTACCTGTTGCGCAACAAGGGGCAGCGGGCGCAGGTGCTGTTCGTGGAGCATCCGCGCCAGGGGTGGGAACTGGCCAAGGACGCTCCGGAGCCCGCGGAGACGACGGACGGCTTCTGGCGCTTCAAGCGGGAACTGGCCTCGGGGGGGCAGGACTCGCTCACCGTCACCGAGCGCACACGGGGGCAGCGCCAGTACCTCATCTCCAGCATGGGGCTGGACCAGGTCTCCTACTTCGTGTCGCAGCGCTTCGTTGACGAGAAGATGGCGGGTGCGTTGAAGGAGGTCGTCACGCAGCGCGAGCAGGTGGATGCGCTGGCAAAGGACGAGCAGCGCCTGCAGGAGGAGCGCAACCAGCTCTTCCGGGACCAGGAGCGCATCCGCTCCAACATCGAGTCGCTGAAGAGCGGGGCGTCGCAACGCGAGCTGGCGGACCGCTTCGTGTCCAAGCTCAACGAGCAGGAGGACCGCCTGGAGGCCATTGCCAGCGAGTTGGAGAAGCTGGCGAAGCAGCGGCAGGAGGCGCAGAAGGCGCTCAACCGCCGCATCCAGGCGCTCAGCTACACGGCGGACCTGTAATCCGAGAAATTCGAATCCGCTTTCCGGTTTCTGAAGGCGCGTCTCAGGTGGAGGTTGTTGGGGCCCGATATGCAGATGCCGGAGCGTCGTTGGCACACTGCCGCTCGGTAATCTTCATGCGAGGAGACAACATGCGAATTCAGGCCGTGCTGCTGGCAGTGCTGTTGATGGCCTGTGGTGATGGTGGGGGACCGGACGAGGACGCGTTCGTGGCTCGGTTCGAGGCGAGCTTCGGCCAGTGCTATGGGATTTGCTACTACCGCCTCGACGTCGCCTCGGATGGCTCCGCCGAGGTGGCCTACGCGGAGAGAAAGGGCGCGCGCGAGTCGAAACAGACGTTCTTGCTGAGGCAGTCCGAACTGGACGGACTCCTGGAGGATGCGGCGCTGGCGCGCACAGAGACGTGGGCGCCCGTGTACGGATGCCCGGACTGCGTGGACCAGGGGAGGTACAGCCTGAAACTCGCCGACAAGGGCGAAGTGAGGGAGGCGATGGTGGACCCGATGTTCATGCCAGCCCACCTGTCCCCGATGATCCTCCGGTTGACTGGGGTGCTTGTCAGGAGCCTGCGCTGAGCGACCGCGTGCTGGCGCGGCCGCCGCGTTGAGGGCGGCCGTGCTACCCGGAGACGATGCGCCAGCGCAGCGTCCCGTCCTTGTCCGGCGCGACGATTTCCACGCGCGGATTCTTGGCGCTGGAGCATTCCAGGTACGCCCTGAAGCCCCCCGCCATCTCATGGAGGGCCACCGGCGTCTGGTAGGTGAACTGGCGCAGCAGCAGCATGCCCGTGCCGTTCTCCTCCTGGTGCAGCAGCTCCCCCTGGTCGCAGTAGGAGCGCCACATGCGCCGCGCCATCCCCAGCACCATGTTGGGCGTGGTGAAGCGCAGCACCATCTTGAAGATGGAGTGGATGTCTCGCAGGGTGACTTCGTAGCCCACCGTGTGGGCCCCCTCCGGCTTCCCGTCGAAGTGCCGGTCCACCACGTGCTGGATGATGCCGAAGTACGTCTCCACCGGCACCCAGCCCACCGCCAGCGTCGTGCGCGGGTCCGCGTGGGGTTGCAGCTCGGGAAGCAGCGACTCCACGGCCGTACGCGCGGTGTCCTCGCCGAAGCGCTCGTGCACGTAGGCCAGCAGGTTCTGGACGGTGAAGCCCTTGTAATTCACTCCGGACAATGAGGCTGTCACGCTTGCGATACCCCCCGCTCCAACCTGTGAGCCGGCCTTGGCTCACAGGAGGGTTGCGGCAAAGCCGTATGCTAGAGCACTCCACGACACGGCGGAAATAGCAGTACACGCCAATTCCCCGCGACAGCCACGTTGCGCCCTGGATTCCCTGACTGTCCTGAGCGCTCAGCGCTGGAAGGCGCGGTAGACCTCCACGCCGGCCACCACCGTCAGCCGCACCTCGGCGCCGGGCAGCGCGGTGACGGGCCCGTCCACAGGGTCCACCGACAGGGCCACGAAGTCCGCGTCCATGCCGGGCTGGAGTCGGCCACGCCGGGCTTCGGCGAAGGACGCGTGCGCCGCGCCCACGGTGAAGCCCTCCAGCGCCTCCTGCCCGCTCAGCCGCTGCTCCCCGTACCAGCCGCCCTCCGGCAGGCCCCGGAGGTCCTGGCGCGTGCGCGCCGCGTACAGGCCCGCCAGCACGTTGGGCCGCTCCACGGGGAAGTCGCTGCCCAACGCCAGCACCGCGCCGGACGCCTTCAGCCGTTGCCACGCGTAGGCCCCGCGGATGCGCTCCGCTCCCACGCGGGCCTCCGCCCACGGCATGTCGCTGGTGGCGTGCGTGGGCTGCACGCTTGCGACGAAGCCGCTGCGGCCCAGCCGTTCGATATCCTCGGGGCGCATGATTTGCGCGTGCTCCACGCGGTGCCGGCCGGACTGGAGCGTGCCAGTGGCCTCGGCCGCGCGCGCGAGCACGTCCAGCACCACCGTGTTGGCCCGGTCTCCAATCGCATGCGTGCACACCTGGAAGCCCCGCGCCATGAAGGCACGCACGCGAGCCTCGTACTCCTCGGGGGACAGCAGCAGCAGGCCGCGGTGGCCGGGTTCGTCGCTGTAGTCCTGGTGCAGCGCCGCGCCCCGGCTGCCCAGCGCGCCATCCAGGGTGAGCTTCACCGCGCGCATCGTGAGCATGCGCCCCTCATAGGGGCCGTCCTTCAGGTACGTCTCCCGGTCGCCCGTCTGTCCATCCGCCATGGCGTAGACGCGCAGCGGCAGCTTGCCTTCCTTGTCCCAGCGCTGGAGCAGGCGGAAGGTGCGCAGGTCCATGCCCGCGTCGTGGACACCGGTGAGGCCCACTTGCGCGCCGCGCTGGAGCGCCGCGGTCAACTGCGCCGCGTGCTGCGCGTCCGTGGCGGGTGGCAGCACGGACTCCACCAGCTCCATGGCGTTGTCCACCAGGATGCCGGTGGGCTCTCCGCCCTCACCTCGGAGGATGCGCCCGCCCGCCGGGTCCTTCGTGTCACGGGTGATGCCCGCGCGGCGCAGCGCCTCGCCGTTGACCCACAGCGCGTGTCCGTCCACGCGGCTCAGCGCCACCGGCCGCAAGGGAAAGCGCTTGTCCAGGTCGGCGCGCGACGGGAAGGTCTTCTCCGGCCAGTCGTTCTGGTCCCAGCCGCGGCCCAGCAGCCACTCGCCCTGGAACGCGGAGGAGGGCGCCAAGGTAAGCCGCTCCAGGGCCTCCTCCTTGGTGTCCACGCCCTGCAGGTCCACCGTCACCAGGCCGCGGCCCAGGCCCGCCAGGTGCCCGTGCGCGTCGGTGAGGCCCGGCACCACCGTGGCGCCGCCCAGGTCCACCACGCGCGCGTCCTTGCCGGCGGCCGCGAGCACCTCGTCCCTGGTGCCGGTGGCCAGCACCTTGCCGTCCTTCACCGCGAGCGCCTGCACCTGGGGCTTCGCCGGGTCCAGCGTCCGGATGCGCTCGGCCACGTACACCGTCGTGGTGGCGGTGGGCTCCGGCACGGGGACCGGGTTGTCATCCACGGGTGGCACGCGCCGGGTGCAGCCCGAAAGGCTTGTCAGAAGGAGTACCGCCCCGAGGAGTCCACCACCGAGTCGTCGTAGCGTCATGTCTGGCACCTGTCTGGAAGCCCGCGCCAATTCCTGGCGCGTCCGGCGCGACACTCTGGCGCACCTGGAAGGGGAGGCCAAGCATGGGCGTCCCCCTCCAGGCGTGTTGACGTCACTGCACGGTTACAGGTTGGTGGGGCAGGGCTGCGAGCGCGGCGAGCAGCCCGTGGACTCCACCTGGTAGGTCAGCTCGTACTTGCCGCCGTGGCCTTCGAGAATCGAGGTGAAGGTGCCCGTCTGGCCACGCAGCGTGGTCCAGCCAATCTGCTCCTGCACATCGAAGATGTGCATGCTCTTGTCCCAGAGCGCCACCAGCTTGCCGCCCGCGCCCACCGTTTGCGTCGTGAACTGCAGCGGCGGCGGATAGGAGTTCAGGGGGCTCCACTCCACCCGCTTGTTCGGCGTCATGTAATCGTCGTTCCAGATGACCTCGGACTGATTGTCGCCGGTGACCTCTGCCTCCAGCCAGGCCTCGTCGTTGCCGTCGATGTCCGACGTGGTGATGCACTTCAGGGACAGCAGGTTCGCCCGCCAGAACAGCGTGTAGTAGGGCCAGTCGGGGTCGGGCTCACCGCCACCACCGCCGCCCTCACAGGATGGGTCATTGCACTGCGCCGGCGGCGCCAGACCGGCCTCCTGCAACTGCTTCTCCAGCGCGATGATGTCCACCGGCTTCGCGTCCGCCGCCTGCGCGTCCACGCTCTCCACCGCGTCCGTCTCCACGGGCGTCTGCGACGGCTCCATGGGCTCCGTACCGCAGGCCGTGAGCGCGAGCACCGCGCCCATCGTCAGCCCCAGCGTCTGTCGCTTCGTCTTGCTCATCCGCATCTGCGCTTCCTTCAGGTGTCTGGCCCCAGCAGCCTGGATACGCAGTGGTTCCCGAAGTCTGGCAATTCACAGATGCGGAAAAAGT
This sequence comes from Myxococcus sp. AB056, assembly GCF_006547365.1. Lineage (NCBI taxonomy): Bacteria > Pseudomonadati > Myxococcota > Myxococcia > Myxococcales > Myxococcaceae > Myxococcus > Myxococcus sp. AB056. The sequence continues at coordinate 32,403 of NZ_VHLB01000041.1, forward strand.
CAGAGCCCCATCACGGATGGTTGGGATGGAGCCGGTGGCGCATCGACGTGCGCTGGTTCGTGTAGCGCGTGTTCTGGAACAGCTTGATGAGCGCCATGCCTGCTACGAAGCCACCGATGTGCGCCCAGAAGGCGACGCCGCCGGACGCCTCCGCGCTGACCGTGTTGAGCTGGGGCAGGCCGCTGAAGAGCTGCACGCCGAACCACCACAGCAGCACCGCCCACGCGGGCACGGGGAAGACGCGGATGAAGATGACGATGATGAACAGCATGTTCACCCGCACCCGTGGATAGAGCAGCAGGTACGCGCCCATGACGCCGGAGATGGCGCCGGACGCGCCCACCGTGGGCACCGGCGAGCCCGGGTCCACCAGCAGGTGCGCCGCCGCCGCGGCCAGTCCGCACAGCAGGTAGAACACCACGAAGCGCAGGCGGCCCATGCTGTCCTCGACGTTGTTGCCGAAGACCCAGAAGAAGAGGCAGTTGCCCAGCAGGTGTCCCCAGCCGCCGTGCAGGAACATGGAGGTGATGGGGGTGAGGAGGTTGATGGGCTCGTTGTCCACCACGCACGCCAGCCCATCTCCCAGGGGAACGGGGAGTCCCAGCGCCGCCTTGCCCGTCAGCTCGCCGGGCACCATGCCCAGGTTACAGACGCTGGCGGCCAGCCGGTAGGCGTCCAGGCCCGCGCCCTGGATGAAGACCCAGACGAAGCCGATGGTGCCGAGCAGCAGGTACGTCACGACGGGAGTGCGGAGGGTGGGGTTGTCGTCGCTGATGGGAATCATGTGGGGGCCCCATCATGCGCGTTCCCCTGGCCGGGGGCGGCGGCGGAGGGGGCCTGGATGTGCGGCGCTGGACGCATGGGCACCCATACGGACGGAGCGGGTGGGATGCTTGCCCAGGGAAACCATCCCCGGGGAGACTTGGCGGTGGGAAGAAGGTTGAGGGATGTTGAGCCGCCTCACACTCCCGTGGAGTCCTGAGAAATGAACCTGTCGATGCTGTCGCGCGGCGCCGCCGCGCTCCTCGTGGTCGCTGCGCTGTCCCTCACCACCACTGGTTGCGCCGGCCGCCGCCGCGAAGCCTTCCTGCTGGAGAAGGCGCGCAACCACGTCTACCGCAAGCCCGTGGCGGAGGTGTATCCGCAGGCGCTCGCCCTGCTGAAGGAGAAGGGCTACTCCTTCAAGACGGGCCAGAGCGGCTTCGAGGCCACCACCGAGTGGTTGATGCAGGGTGCCCCGTCGTCGCTGGGCACCACCCAGGTGCGTTACCTGGTGCGCGGCATCGAGAAGGGCCCGGGCCAGTCCTCGGTGGAGTTCACCCGGCAGCTCGTCACGCAGTCCGCGGGCGCCGCCAACACCTCCGGCCGCGCGCCTGACGTCTCCGAGCCCGCCGTGCGCGCCGACGGCGGCAACATCACCCGGGACGAGGCGCTGGAGTGGGAGCTGGTCCAGCGCGTGGACGCCGAGTCCGCGTCGGCCCTGCGCGCCGAGTCCGAGAAGATTCAGTAGCCTCAGTCCCGGAGGGGCAATTCGACGGTGAACCCGTCGAAGGCCACCTCCACCGGCCCCTGGTACTCCTCACGCGCCTGCGTGAGCAGCTTCGAGGGGTCGGTGTCGTGCCGGCTGGAGAGGTGGGTGAGCACCAGCCGCCGTGCTCCCGCCTCTCGCGCCACACGCGCCGCTTCCCGCGCGGTGGAGTGCCGGGTCTCCACGGCCCGCTCCTGTTCGTCGTCGGAGAAGGTGGACTCGTGGACCAGCAGGTCCGCGTCCTTCGCGGCCTTCACCAGCGCCGGGCACGGGCGCGTGTCCCCGGAGATGACCAGCCGGCGCCCCGGGCGTGGCGCGCCGAGCACGTCCTCCGGCTTCACCGTCCGCCCGTCCTCCAGCGTCACCGGCTCGCCCCGCTGGAGCTTTCCGAAGCTGGGGCCCTCTGGCACGCCCAGTGAGCGCGCCACGTCCAGGTTGAAGCGCCCGGGCCGGTCGTCCTCCACCAGCGCGTAGCCCAGGGCATTGATGCGGTGGTCCACGCCCACCGCGTGGACCGCGTAGCCCTTGCGCGGCACCACGTCACCGTCCTTCAGTTCGTGAATCTCCACTGGGAAGGACATGGACTCCACGCCCAGGTGGACGGCCTGGTGGAGCAGGCGCTTCGCGGAGGGCGGGCCGTACAGGTGGATGGGCTCGGAGCGCCCCGTCATGCCCAGCGTGCGCAGGAAGCCGATGATGCCCAGGTAGTGGTCCGCGTGGAAATGCGTGAAGAACACCGCGTCCACGGTGAAGCCGGTGCCGTAGCGCACCATCTGCCGCTGGCTGCCCTCACCGCAGTCGAAGAGCAGCAGGTCCGAGTGCGCCTTCACCGCGAGTCCGGACAGGTTCCGGTGCAGCGTGGGCTGCGCGGCGGATGTACCGAGGAACGTGAGCCTGAGGAGGGACATGCCGGCACTTCCCACGCGTTGAGGACCTCCCGCGCCAGGCAACCGCCGACGCGAGGGGGCCATTTACCAGGGTTGGAGGCACCCATGCTATGTGGCCGCCCCCGACCTCGGACTTCACCATGCCTGAATCCCTGACCTTCGCGCCGACTTCGGACCCTCGCCGCGTGCGCGCGCCGGATGGCCGCGTGCTCACCGTGCCGGACGGCTGGGCCCTGCTTCCCCCCGGTGACGCCGGGCTCACCCGCCGCGTGAAGGCGGCGGGGCCCTCCTGGACCGTGGCGGAGAAGGTGGGCCGCAAGCTCTTCTCCCGGGGCGTGTGGGCGCCGGAAGCGCACATCCTCCACGCCCGCGCCGCCCTCGAGGCCGAGCGCGCCACCCCCGCCTACGAGAAGAAGCTGGCCGCAGGACGCGAGCGCCGCGCCCGCGAGCAGGAGGCCTACGAGGTCGACTTCGCCAACGCCGTGCTGCGCTTCCTCGCCTTCTCCCCGGCGTGGCTGCCGCACGCCAAGCGCATGGCGGTGCTCGTCGCCGCCCATGCCACCCCCGTGGGCAGCGGCACCGTGGCCCGCACGGAGCGCATCCCCCTGGAGCGCCGCGCCGAGGCCGCCGTCATCGCGTGGATGCGACATCAGACCACGAGCTACGACGACATGCGCATCGCCCGGGTGAAGGGCGCCCGGCGGGAGGTGCGCCGGGAGCTGGCGGACATCTCCCGCGCCGTGCTGGACCTGCACCGCCGCGATGTCCCCCACGGGCCCGCCGCGTGCCCGCTGTGCACCGCGCTGGCTCGGACCTGAGCGTCGGAACGCACCCACAGTCGCAGTTCCTGGGTAACTGACCCGGTGTTCAGAAACCTTGCGTGGTTAATGACCGGCGGGTTAGGAATCCGGCCAGCATGGCCCGTCCCGCCGACCCTCACGCTCGGAGTGCGCTGGTGTCCGCGGCCCGGCGGGAGTTCGCTCGCCGGGGGCTGAAGGGCGCGCGCATCGAGGACATCACCGCCGCGTGCGGGCTGTCCAAGGGCGCCTTCTACCTGCACTTTCCGTCCAAGGAGGCGCTGTTCGGGGAGGTGGTGGGCGCGTTCGAGTCCGGGCTGATGGAGATGAACGGGCGTCGCATGGCGCGCATGGAGGGCTTCTTCCAGACGCACGGCATCCCGGGAGCGCAGGACCGCATCGAGCGCAGCGAGCGCTACCTGCGGTTCCTCCAACTGGAGAAAGAGCACGACCTGGAGGCCCTGGACTGGGTGTGGGAGTTCCGGGACGTGTCCCTGGTCCTCACCAGCGGCAGCCAGGGCACGGAGTTCGAATCCCTGCTGTGGCGCGTGACGGATGCCCAGGTGGAGCGCATCTCCCACGACTTCCGGCGGCTGCAGGAGGCTGGCGCCATGGACCCGGAGTTGGACGCGCGAATCTTCGCCTCCATCATCGTCGGGTCCTTCCTGCTGCTCTCCACGCAGATGGCGCGGCTGGATGAGAAGCCGGACCTGAACGCGTGGGCGAACACGCTCCAGCGGCTGTGCCAGGAGGGCACCCGTCCGGCGTTGCCCGCCCCGTCCAAGCGTGTTGCGCGCCGGCCCCGGGCCGCCGCCGAGAAACCCCGAAAGACCCCGAGGAAACGCTCGTGAAACCCAACCTGAAGCCGTCCGCTGTCCGCGTGTTCGCCGCGGCGGGCATGGCCACCGCCGTGCTGTCGCTGACCGCATGCCAGAAGGCGGATGCCTCGTCGTCGCCGCCCGCCAAGGGCTCGGCGCAGGAGGTGGTGCCCACGGTGAAGGTCGTCTCCGCGCGGACGGTGCGGGCCGCGCCGAGCGAGTCGGTGACGGGGACGCTGTTTCCCGCGCAGGGATTGATGGTGGGCTTCGAGGTGGGAGGCCGCCTGTCGCTCGTCCGGGTGAAGAAGGGGCAGGGGGTGAAGAAGGGCGACGTGCTGGCGCAGCTGGACCCGGAGATTGCCGACGCGCAGGTGGCCCAGGCCGAGGCCGCGGTGGCCGCAGCGGAGGCCGCCTCCACCATGGCCGCCGACGTCGCCGCCCGCAACGAGAAGCTCCAGCAGCAGGGCGGGGTGAGCGAGGTGGCCCACCGCACCGCCAGCGCCAACGCGGCGCAGGCGCAGGCGCAGTGGATGGCCGCCAAGGCGCAGCTGGCCCAGGCGCGCGCGTCCCGCCGCCGGCATGACCTGCGGGCGCCCTTCGACGGCACCATCATCGACGCACCGGAGCAGACGGGCGCGACGGTGGCGCCGGGCACGCCGCTGTTCAACCTGGAGCGCCTGGACACGCTGCTCTTGAAGACGACGGTGTCGGAGGCCCTGCGCTCGCAGTTGGAGCACGGCGCCAAGGTGCGCGTGGAGTCGGTGGGCGCGCGTGTGTCCTCGGACGAGGCGGTGGTGCGCACCATCCTCCCCTCCGCGGACCCCGCCACGCGCCGCATTCCGGTGGAGCTGGCCGTCCCCAACGCGGATGGCCGCTTCGTGGCGCACACGCTGGCGCGGGCCGTGCTTTCACTGGGGCAGGTGCAGGACGCCCAGGTGCTGCCGGGCACCGCGTTGTCGGCCCTCAACGGGGACCATGTCTGGGTGGTGGCGTCCGGTCAGGTGCGCCGCGTGGACGTGCGGGTGTTGGAGCGGCGCGAGCAGGGCGAGGTGGTGGTGCTGGCGTCCTCGCCGCTCGACTCCGTCGTTGACCACCCCACTCCGGGCCTGTCGCAGGGCGCCCGCGTCTCCGTGAAGTAGGGAGCCCTCCCCATGCTGCTCAGCGACGTCTCCATCCGCAGGCCCGTCTTCACCGCGATGTTGTCGCTGTGCCTCGTCGTGCTCGGCCTCATGGGCCTGGGCCGCCTGGGCACCGACCTCTATCCGGACGTGTCCTTCCCGGTGGTGGTCATCAACACCGTCTACAAAGGCGCGGGTCCGGGCGAAATCGAAACGCAGGTCATCAAGCCCATCGAAGACGCCGTCGCTGGCATCAGCGGCGTGGACAAGATTCACTCCTACAGCCGGGAGAACGTGGGCATCGTGGTGGTGCAGTTCAAGATGACCGCCCCGCTGGACCGCGCGGTGCAGGACGTGCGCGACAAGGTCGCCGGCATCGTCAGCCGCCTGCCCCAGGACGCGGACGCGCCCGTCATCGGCCGCGTGGACCTGGGGGCCACGCCCATCCTCACCTACGCCGTCTCCGCGGAGCTGCCCTCGCAGGAGCTGCGCCGGCTCATCGACGACCGCGTGAAGCCCGCGCTCGCGCAGTTGGAAGGCGCCGCCGAGGTGCGCGTCACAGGAGGAGACACGCGCGAGGTGCAAATCGACATCGATTTGGACAAGGCGCGCGCGGCGGGCGTGTCCCCGCTGGACATCGCCCAGCGCGTGGCGTCGGAGAACCTGGACCTGCCCGCGGGCCGGCTCCAACTGGGCGCCTCCGAGATGACGGTGCGCTCGCTGGGGCAGTTCCAGAACGTGGATGAAATCCGCGACCTGCCGGTGGCGCGCAGCGCGACGGGCGCGCAGGTGCGGCTGGGCGAAATCGCCAGCGTGACGGACGGCGTTGCGGAGCGGCGCACCCTGGCGCGCCTCAACGGGCAGGACGCGGTCATCCTGGAAATCGTCAAGCAGCCGGGCTCCAACACCGTCGCGGTGAGCGAGGCGGTGCGGAAGGTGATGGCGCAGATGGGCTCGGTGGTGGGGCATGGCTTCCAGGCCACGTTGCTCATCAACCAGTCGGACATCATCCAGGAGAACGCGCACGAGGTCTGGGTGGCGCTCATCTTCGGTGGCGCGATGGCGGTGCTCATCATCCTCATCTTCCTGCTGGACGTGCGCGGCACCTTCATTTCGGCACTGGCGCTGCCCACCTCCGTGCTGGGCACCTTCTTCGTGATGTACGTGCTGGACTACACGCTCAACCAGATGACGCTGCTGGGCCTGTCGCTGGCCATCGGTCTGCTCATCGACGACGCGGTGGTGGTTCGCGAGGCGATTACCCACCGGCTGGAGAAGGGTGAAGACCCGGAGAGCGCCGCGTCCAACGGCACCAAGGACGTGGGCTTGGCGGTGCTCGCCACCACGCTGTCGCTGGTGGCGGTGTTCGTGCCGGTGGCCTTCATGCCTGGCATCGTCGGCCAGTTCTTCCGGCAGTTCGGCATCACCATCTCCGTGGCGGTGCTGATTTCCCTGTTTATCTCCTTCACGCTGGACCCGATGATGTCGGCGCGGCTGGCGAAGCGGCGCGTGCCGGGCGAGGTCCGCCAGGAGAACGCGGTGGCCGCGGCGCTGCGCCGCTTCCTGGACGGCACCGAGCGCGTCTACGAGTCCATTCTCCGCTGGGTGCTGGCGCACAAGTGGACGACGGTGGGCCTCACGCTGGTGCTGCTGGTGGTGTCCTTCGGAGGCGCCAGCCGCCTGGGCATGGAGTTCATGCCCGCGGAGGACCGCTCGCAGTTCTTCGTGGACCTGACGCTGCCGGACTCGGCGAGCATCCGGGAGTCGGAGGCCCGCACCGCCGACGCGGAAGCGCTGCTGCGCCAGCTTCCGGAGGTGACGGACGTCTACTCCATCGTCGGCAAGGACGGCGATGTGAACAAGTCCCGCATGCGCGTGCTGACGGTGGGCAAGGACGCGCGCACCAAGGGCATCCAGGTGCTGAAGGAGGACGCGCGCGCCCTGCTGGAGCCAGGGCTGGTGGGCACGCGGGTGAACCTGAGCGACCCGCCCATCCTGGAGGGCATGGGCGACTACTACCCCATCATGGTGCGCATCACCGGACCGGACCTGGTGCGCGTCAACGAGGAGGCCGAGCGCGTCGCGGGCATCCTCCGCGAACTGCCGGGCACCGCGGACGTGCGCGTGGAGTCCAACCCGCCCAAGCCGGAGATGCAGGTGCTCATCGACCGCGCGCGCGCCAGCGACGTGGACCTGCACGCGGGCGCGCTGGCCACGCAGTTGCGGCTGGCCATTGGCGGTGACGTGGTGGCGAAGCTGCGCGAGGGCATCACCGAGACGGACATCCGCGTGCGCCTGTCGGAGAAGGACCGCGCCACGCCGGAGCGCGTGCGCCAACTGGAGGTGTACACGCCCAGCGGCCTGCGCCCGCTGACGGACGTGGCCCGGGTGGAGATGAAGAACGGCCCCAGCCTCATCGAGCATGAGAACCGCGAGCGGCAAATCGCCGTGTACTCGCAGTTGGGCCCGGGCGCGGCGCTGGGCGACATCGCCCGGGAGCTGAAGGCGCGCGTGGCGGCCCAGCCGCTGCCACCGGGCTACGCGCTCATCTACGACGGGCAGATGAAGAACCTGGACGAGCAGAACGACGCCTTCGGCGCGGCGTTCGGTCTGGCCTTCATCTTCATCTACATGGTGCTCGCCAGCCAGTTCGAGTCCTACAAGCACCCGCTCACCATCATGGTGTCGCTGCCACTGGCCCTGGTGGGCGCGCTGCTGGGACTGGTGGTGACGGGCTTCCACCTGTCCATGGGCGCCATGATTGGCATCATCCTGCTGATGGGCCTGGTGACGAAGAACGCGATTCTGCTCATCGACGGCGCGCTTCAGAACCTGCGGGAAGGCGACACGGTGGACGAAGCGCTGCTCAAGGCGGGCCCGCGCCGGCTGCGGCCCATCCTGATGACGAGCGCGGCCATGGCCATCGCCATGGTGCCCACGGCGGTGGGCACGGGCACGGGTTCGGAGTTCCGCGCACCCATGGCCATCTCCGTGATTGGTGGCGTCATCACCTCCACCTTCCTCACGCTGCTGGTGGTGCCGGTGGTGTTCGCCGGCATGGAGCGCCTGGGCTTCAAGCGCGGCCGTCGGCGCGATGATGCCGCCGCGCCGCCGCACCAGGTGGAGCCCAGGCCCGGTCAGGCGGCCTGAGGTCCACAGGCTCGGCGGGGGCGTTCATCCCCCCGCGTACAGCGGCGCCATCGCATCCACGATGGCGCCCATCAGCCGCTGTCCGTCGGGCGTGTCCGGGCAGAGTCCGCCCCAGACGAGCGTGAGGCGTTCGGCCACCGGGCGGAAGTACATTCGCCCGCGCATGCGGACCGGTTCGTAGCTCTCCCGGCCGCCCACGAGGTAGTCCTCCTCTGGCACGCCGAACACGGCGTAGTAGGTGAGGTCCGGCGCCTGCGCGTCCTGCACCCGGTGCAGTCCGCTGGGGATGATGCAGCCCACCTCCGCCATGTGCCACGGGCCTTCACGGCCCTGGCGCACGTCCAGCACCTCGAAGCACATCTTCGACGCGGGGCAGCCCAGCTCTCCGGCCGTGAGGAAGTTGTAGTCGAGCCGCGGAATCTCCAGCATCTCGTCCAGGTCCGGGCGGCCGTCGCGGGTGAATCCCCACGGGCTGCCATCCCGCTTGTACGAGCGGATGCCGTAGGCACCGTAGAAGACGTTGTACCAGGGGCTGTGCGGGTTGAAGTAGTTGGAGCAACCGGCCCGCTCCGGGAAGTCTCCGATGGTGAAGGCCACCAGCAGGTCCATCAGCCGCTTGGTGTCGAAGGCCATGAAGGGTTCATGCGCCACCGCGCCAATCGACCCGCGGATGGCGGGCACCGGTGTGGCGATACCGGCCTCCGCCAGGAAGTTCTTCTTCCCCGGCAGCGGCGTGGCTTTCATGGCCAGGATGGCGAGCTCTCGTTGCAGACCCATGGAATTCCTACCCCCTCGCCGCACATCCTAGCGGAGGAAGGGTACACTGCTGAACATGCCGGAGAAGCTCGTCTTCGAGCACACCTTGGAGGGTCTCTTCGTGCGGGGACTGGGTGCCCGCGTCACCCCCGTGCTCCGCGAGCGGCTGCGGGAGGTGGGCGTGGACCTGGAGCGCAAGCTGCAGCCCGCCTACGCCTTTGAAACATGGTGCTTCGCCGTGCGCGTGGCCGCGCGCGAGCTGCACCCGGACGTGCCCGACGACGTGGGCTACGCGCTGCTGGGTGAGCGCATGGTGGACGGCTACCGGGAGACGGTGCTGGGCCGCGCGGCCTTCGGTGTGATTCAGCTCCTGGGCCCCCGCCGGTGCGTGAGCCGGGCCCGGCAGATGTTCCGCTCCGGGAACAACTACACGGAGACACGCCTGGACGACGTGTCCCCCACCGAAGTGGACCTGTGGATGAACGAGGCCGGGGCCATCCGCTACTTCACGCAAGGCGCGCTACGCGCGGGCCTGCGCGCCGTGGGAGCGCCGCATGCCGAGGTGCAGGTGCGCGCCTTCACCGACGAAGGCGTCACCTACCGGCTTACGTGGCGCAACGGCCACGAGGCCTGAGCCTGCTGGGATTCCAGGGGCTGGAGCCGTCCTGCTCCAGCCTGGAGGTGTGTCTCAGCGCGCCGCGTGCTCCACCGCGTCTTCCGGAGCCGCGCCTAGGAAGTAGCGCGAGCGCGCCTTGGCGAGCTGCGAGTGCGCTTCCTCCAGCGACACGCAGTCCACCGTGATGTCGTTGTCAGCCGCCGCCGCCGAGGCCACCCGCGCCGTCTGCAGCCGGGCGATGGTGGAATCCGAGACGTGCGCGCACATGACGCAGCCCATCTGCCGGCCGTAGGCCACCACCTCTCCGAAGAGGCTGGCGGACTCCGGCTCCAGGGTCCTGAGCCCACGCATGTCCGCGAGCACCAGGTGTCGTCCTCCTCCGTAGGAGTCTGTTTCGTGACGATACCGGCTCGCGAAGTCCCGCATCTCGTTCGGCCTGACGAACCCACTCAACCGCACGGTGACGGTACGGCGATTCTTGTCATTGATGACTTCGAACATGCGTGCGCCCTCCTCGCGAGGCAAAGATTAACATGAAGACAAACGGGGTTCCATGCGGCCCCCCAGGGCAGGTTCATGGCTGGAAGAGTGTGCAAGCGTGTCTGGGTTGTCTGGCGCCGGTGGAAGTTTCCGCGCGCTGGCACCCGCATGTGGTGACGGCGCAATCCTCCGCCAGGAGGTGAAGCCCGTCTGGGAAAGGCTCAGGCGCGCTGACTGCTCTGGCCGGTGACGACGGCGGAGCCGATGAGGTGCGCCAGCCGCAGGGGCTCGGGGACGAGGCCGCGGTCCGTCACGCGCGCCAGCGCCTCCGCCACCCAGGAGGGCTCCGCGCCCTGCACCTGGAAGGTGAAGCCTCCCAATTGGTGGATGGGGCCCGCGCGCTTCAGCTTCGCCCAGCGCGCGTCCGCGCGAGGCAGACGCCGCAGCGCGCGCTCCACCGCGTCCAGGTCCGGTGGCCGCCGCATCACCGCCACGCACGGCCGCTTCAGCCGGCTGGCCAGCAGGGGCAGGTCCACGACGTTGAAGCCGCCGAACGCAATGCCATCCAGCAGCACCAGGTGGAGCTGCGGGAGGAACTTCCCGCCTTCCAGCAGCCGGCACACCTCCCGCGTGGCGTTCCAGCCGTCGCGGCGCACCCGTCCCCAGACGAGTCCTTCGAAGCGCGTGCCTCCACACACCACGCCCGCCAGGGGCACGGCGGCGCCAGGGCGGCGCGCGAAGGGGCCGTCGTCGAAGCCGATGACACGCGGGAAGCGGGGCAGGCGCATGGGCCACGCAGCCTCTCAGGGGGCGCCCGCAAAGAGAAAGCCCGGACTCGCCATCCGCGAGACCGGGCTTTCATGGCTTCGCCGGACCGCCGTTCAGGCCGCGCGAACGTTCTGCGCCTGCAGACCCTTGGGGCCCCGGCCTACTTCGAACTCCACCTTCTGGCCTTCCTGCAGGGTGCGGAAGCCATCCATGTTGATGGCGCTGTGATGGACGAACACGTCCTCACCGCCGCCGTCCTGCACGATGAACCCAAAGCCCTTCGCATCGTTGAACCACTTGACGGTACCGGTTGCCATGAATCGCGTTCTTTCGTTCCAAAGCGGCTGGGTGGCCGCGGATATCGCCCTCTCAGAAACTGAAGGGCTGTGCTGCGAGCCATAGTCTGCCCGGGGCGGGCCACCGAGTGGAAGCCCCCCTGGTTCCCCAGCAGCCAGGAATTCGCGGGTGGACAGGCTTCCTACCCTCGGTGCCCGGGCAGGCGAGGCGCGCATCGCCATGCGTCACGGGCCGCGTGCCTACCGTAGTGGCGACTTCACGACGGCAAGACTGGAAGGAGCGCCACATGGCTGAACCGCAGACCCTGAGCCCGTCCACCCCCAGACTCGTCCCGCCCCCGGTGCCTCCGGAGGGGCGCTTCCGGCGGGGCGTGCGCCGCGCCATGGACCGGAGCGCCGCCGCTGGCATCATCTCCCGTCCGCTCCTGGGACGGCTGCCGTTGCGCCGGTGGGTGCCCCAGGACCTGCACTCGCTCATGGACTACAAGGGCGGGACGGCCTCGGTGGTGGCGGGGGTGTTGTCCGGAGATGCCGTGGCGAAGTCCGCGGGCATTGCCCTGGGGTCCACCATCCTCGGTGTGTCATTGTTGACGGACTACCGCATCAGCTTGACCAAGCTCATCCCCATCGAAGCGCATGAAATCGCCGACTATGCCTTTGGCGCCGCGTCCATCCTCTCGCCCTTCGTGCTGGGCTATGCGAAGCGCAGCCCGCTGGCCGCGGCCATCCACGTGGCGGTGGGCGTGACGACCGTGCTCGCGTCGCTGGTGACGGACTACCGGTGCCAGACGGGCATGCACCTGGGCGGCGAGCTGGCGACGGACCCGGGGGCGATTGGCGCGTGAGTGCCCCTGTTCCTCCAGCGCGCGGCAGCACCGTGCGCGGCGCGCTGGAGGCGGCGCTGACGTCCGCCCCGGAGAGCGGCCTCACCGCGAAGGACCTCTCCGCCCTGGTGGGCATCTCCGAGAAGGACGTGGCCGGGCACCTGGAGCACCTGGAGAAATCCCTCAAGGTCCAGGGCGCCCGCCTGGAGGTGTTGCCCGCCTCATGCCTGGCGTGTGGCTTCACCTTCAAGGACCGCAGGCGCTTCACGCGGCCCGGTGCCTGCCCCCAGTGCCGCGCCACGCGCATCGATCCGCCGGCCTTCCGCGTCATCGGTTGAAAGCACCTGGTGGCGCCGTCCCGGGCTCGGTGGAAATTTCACCATTCGGTTGACAATCGAGCGGTGGTTGCAGAAATACTCAACCAACTGGGTGAATATTGGGAGTGTGTCATGGCGTCGACAGGGAATGACAAGGGTGCGCCGGTTGCCACGGCGATGATGATGATTCGCCGTCCCGTGGCGGACGTCTTCGCGGCCTTCGTGGACCCCGCAATCACCACGAAGTTCTGGTTCAGCCGGGGCAGCGCGCGGCTCCAGCCCGGCGGCACGGCGCAGTGGTTTTGGGACACCTACGGCGTGTCGGCCACCGTGAACGTGTTGGACTTCGAGCCCGGCGCCCGCCTGCGCATCGAGTGGGGCGACCCGGGGGCGATGACCTTCGTCGAGTGGACCTTCACGACGCTGTCGCCGGACCGCACGTTTGTCCGCGTCGTCGAGTCCGGCTTCCGGGGTGACGACAAGGCCGTCGTGGCGCGAGCGCTGGACAGCACCGGGGGCTTCAACCTGCTCCTCGCCGGGGCCAAGGCCTGGCTGGAGCACGGCATCGCGCTCGCGCTCGTTCCGGACCATGTCCCCGAGGACGCGCGGCACCTCGTCTGACGCCGCGGTTCCCCCCACCCCCACGCATGACCGAAGGCGCCATGAAACGAGACTCGCACGCCCGCCTGTTGTCCTCCGACACCGTCCGATTCGAACGCCTGCTGCCCGGCCCCATCGAGCGCGTGTGGGCCTATCTCACCGAGCCGGAGAAGCGCCGGCTGTGGCTCGCGGGCGGCCCCACGGAGACGAAGGTCGGTGGCAAGGTGGAGCTGCTGTTCCGCCACGCCGAGCTGTCAGAGGAAGGCGGCGCCCCACCGTCGCGCCATGCGGACATGGCACAGGGCCACGTCAATGTGGGGCGCGTGACGGCGTGTGAGCCGCCGCACGTGTTTGCCTATACGTGGGCGGAGAACCACGGGGACCCGTCAGAGGTCCGCTTCGAGCTGACCGAGCGCGAGGACGGCGTTCTGCTGACCGTCACCCACGTGCGACTCGATGGCCGGGACTCCCTGCGCAGCGTGGCGGGCGGCTGGCATACGCACCTCGACCTCCTGGTCGACCGGCTGAATGGACAGCGCTCGCCTGACTTCTGGGAAGCCTACGAGCGCGTCCACGCCGAGTACGTCACGCGCCCGGGCTTTGAGTAACGCGGTTGCTGGCGCTCCCGCGGTGCATCCGGGGGCGGCCCTTGGAGGACCGCACCCGGAGGTCCGTGCCTACTTCGGCTCTTCGGGGACGAAGCGGCAGTCCGGGTCGCTGATGGCGCACAGCTGATTGCAGCAGCCATCCGCCCGGCAGCTGCAGATGGGCTCCTGGATGATGGGCCTGCAGCTCTGTGAGTTGCCGTTGCAGGTCACGGTGCCGCCGTTGGCGCTGTTGGCCGAACAGGCGAAGCCCGTGCCGTAGCACGACTTGATGTTCCCACCCTCGCACTCGATCTGCACGAAACAGTCACCGGTCAGCGCGGCCTCCTGCGTGCGGAAGTGGTCCTCGGCGGTGACGTCGTTACCTCCCTGGGTCTGCTCCTCGGTGGGCACGGGCCCGCAGGAGGTCAGCATCACCAGCGCCATGACGAAGATTCCAGCCATCGACTTCATGAGAACCTCTCTTCTGTTGGGGGATACCGCGGCTGGGAATATGAGAGGAATTCCCAGTCGTCAATAGTGACACTCCGTGATGATTGGGTGTCTTTTCCGACCGTTTGAGAGGGATTTGTAACCTTTTATGTCTCGCCCGGTGCGTCACCAGGCGTAGTCCTCCGGGGCGGGCTTGTGGCCCGGGAAGATGTCATCCAGGCGTGACAATGTTTTCGCATCAAGTGTGACATCGGCCGCGTGGACCGCGGCATCGAGCTGGGCGGACGTTCGCGGTCCGATGATGGGCGCGGTGACAGCGGGCTGGTGCAGCAGCCACGCCAGCGCGACGTCACCGGGCTGATGCCCGAGCTCGTCGGCGAGCGCCTCGTAGCGCTCGATGCGGTCGCGGTGCTTCTGGAGGGCTTCCTTGGCGCGCCCTTCCAGACGGCGCTTGCCTTCGCGCTCCTTGCGGAGCACGCCGCCCAGCAGTCCGCCCTGGAGGGGAGACCAGGGGAGGATGCCCACGCCATGGAACTGCGCGGAGGGCAGCACCTCCAGCTCCACGGTGCGGGCCATCAGGTTGTAGAGCGACTGTTCGCTGACCAGTCCGGTGAAGTTGCGCCGTGCCGCCACGGCCTGGGCCTGGGCGATGTGCCAGCCCGCGAAGTTGCTGCTGCCGACGTAGAGCACCTTGCCCTGCGCCACGGCCACCTCCATGGCCTGCCAGATCTCCTCCCAGGGCGTGGCACGGTCGATGTGGTGGAACTGATAGAGGTCGACGTAGTCCGTGCGCAGCCGCTTCAAGCTGGCATCCAGCGCGCGGCGGATGTTGAGCGCGGACAGCTTGCCCTCGTTGGGCCAGTCCCCCATGGGCGCGTAGAGCTTGGTCGCGAGCACGGTGCGCTCGCGCCGCCGGCCGCCCTTGGCGAACCAGTTGCCGATGACCTCCTCGGTGCGGCCCTTGTTCTCCCCGAAGCCGTAGACGTTGGCGGTGTCGAAGAAGTTGATGCCGTGGTCGAGCGCGGAATCCATGATGGCGTGGGACTCCGGCTCCTCGGCCGTCCAACCGAAGTTCATGGTGCCCAGGCACAGCCGGCTGACGGAGAGCCCCGAGCGGCCCAATTGCGTGTACTTCATGGCGACTCCTCGATGGCCGGAGGCAGGCTCCCTCCACCGAGGACGGCCCGGCCGTTCACCGCCCGCGGGTGCCGAGCATTCAGGGCATCCGCGGCGCATGGGGGCCAGGGGTTTGCGGTGACGCCCACGCCAGGTGTCGGACAGCCAACCCGGGCGCGTGTCGAGGCGGCGTTGGTGAAACGAAAAAGGGCCACCGCCATGAAGGCGGTGGCCCTTGGGGCCGACGGAAGACCGTGGAGCTTACGGGTACAGCGCGCGGGCGCCGCTGCGGTCGTCGCTGGTCAGCACCAGGTCACCCGTCTGGGTGCCGCTGCACTGCGGGTAGTGCATGACGGAGCTGGAGTCATACGGCGTCAGCGCGCGCCAGGCGTTGTCCTCGTAGCAGCCGGTGCTGGTGAGGCGGGTGTGCTCGTGGCGGAAGCCCAGCACGTGACCCAGCTCGTGGCGAAGCACGCCCTCCAGCGTCCAGGGCGCGATGTTCTGGAAGGACGTGGTCGAGATGAGGACGTTGGCGCTGCGGCGGGCGCTGTTGGGGAAGAAGGCGCGCGCCAGGTACTGGGACGTGTTCGTCTGGTTCACGTCGAACACGACGTTGTTGTTGCGGTTCGTGCACTTCGAGTCTTCAGCGCTGACGTGGACGAACTTGACGTTGGCGGCCGCCTCCCACTCCGCCGCGGCGCTCTTCATCGCGTTGACCACGCGCGTGTAGTTGCCGCCGAACTTGGTGCTCACGCAGTACGTGAGGTTGAGGGCCTGGCTGGCGCTCCACTTGATGTCGCGTCCACCGCTGTAATACACGGCCAGCGCGCCCTGCTGCGTTCCAATGCCGCCAACGGACTGCTCGTAGAACTCGCGCAGCTCCGACTCCGTCGGCAGGAAGATGTCACCGTCGACGACGAAACCACCGGACTCGGGCTCCTGATACGCGCCGGCGCGGAACTCCTCGAACGAGACCTGCTGCGTATCCTGCGTCTCGGACTCAGGGGCGCCGCATGCGGAGCCAAGGACGGAGATGCCTGCCAGAAGCGCAATGGAGCGAAACTTAGCCATGGTGGACCTCGGAGCGAATTCTCGGAATTGAAACGAAAAGCGAGAAGAGGACCCCGGCACCGGGAAAACGGACACACAGGTTCACGCGAATTCTGAAATGGGGCTTGAGTCTCACTGGAAGTGAGAGAGTCTGCTCTGACTCAGGGTGAATCGGCCGCCATCGACGGCGGGCGCTGGGGGCGGTTAACCGAAAAGAAATCCCCCGTGAAAAGACGGTCGATTCACGGCGGTTTCGTTCGACCACGGAAGCAGGGAGGCTCTTCTCCCGCTCACCCGTGAGGCACGGACCCATGAAGTACCTGCTGATGATCTATGAGAACGAGAAGGCCGCCGAGGCGATGTCGGAGGCGGACGTCCAGCGCGTGATGGGGGAGTACGGCACCTTCGAGGCGGCCATCCAGCAGAGCGGGCACTTCATCTCGGGCGAGGAACTGGAGCCCACGACGGCGGCCACCACGGTGCGCATCCGCGACGGCAAGCGACTGACGACCGACGGCCCATTCGCGGAGACGCGGGAGCAACTGGGCGGCTTCTTTCTCGTGGAGGCCAGGGACCTCGACGAGGCGATTGGCATCGCGTCGCGCATTCCCAGCGCGCGCAGCGGCTCCATCGAGGTGCGGCCCGTGCGGGAATTCGTCAGGCCCCAGGACTGACGCCGGCTCCCGCGCGGCATGATGGACACCTCCTCCATTCTCGAACGGGCGCACCGTGAGGATTACGGGCGCATCGTGGCCACGCTCATCCGCGTGCTGGACGGCGACTTCGGCGCGGCGGAGGAGGTGGTGCAGGACGCCTTCGCCGCGGCCTTGAATCAGTGGCCGCGCGAGGGTGTGCCGCGCGAGCCGGCCGGTTGGCTGATGCGTGTCGCGCGCAACAAGGCGGTGGACCGCATGCGGCGGTCCGCTCGCCTGGAGGCGCGCGTGGGCGAGTTGGAGGCGGTGGCGCCATCCGTGGACGACGCCGAATGGCAGACGTTGCCGGACGACTCGCTGCGGCTGCTCTTCACCTGCTGTCACCCCGCCTTGTCACCCGAGGCCCAGGTGGCGCTCGCGCTCCGTTGCCTGTGTGGGTTGACGACGGAGCAGATCGCCCGCGCCTTCCTCGTGTCGCCCGCCACGCTGGCCCAGCGGCTGGTGCGCGCGCAGCGGAAGATACGCACCGCGCGCATCCCCTACGTCATCCCGGAGCCCGAGGCGCTGGGGGAGCGCACCGAGGGCGTGCTGCACACGCTCTACCTCGTCTTCTCGGAGGGCTACGCGGCCACGGACGGGCCGGCGTTGCTGCGAGTGGACCTGTGCGAAGAGGCCCTGCGCCTGGCCCGGCTGGCGCGCTCGCTGCTCCCAGACGACGCGGAGGTGGCGTCCCTGCGGGCGTTGATGCTGCTTCACCACTCCCGCCGCCGGGCACGCGTGGCGGCGGATGGCGGGCTGGTGCTGCTGGACCGGCAGGACCGCTCGCTCTGGGATGGCGCGCAGCGGGACGAAGGACTGGCGGAGCTGGGAGCCGCGCTCGCCATGGGGGCTCGGGGGCCGTACACGGTGCAGGCGGCCATCGCGGCGCTGCATGCCCAGGCTCCGCGCGCCGAGGACACCGACTGGGCGCAGATTGCCGCGCTGTATGCGCGGCTGGTGGTGCTGACGCCGGGGCCCGTGGTGGCGCTCAACCATGCCGCCGCCGTGGCGATGGCCCGCGGCCCCGAGCACGGATTGTCCCTGGTGGATGACCTGGAGGACTCCGGACGGCTGGCGGACTACCACCTGCTGCCGGCCGCGCGCGCGGACCTGCTCCGGCGTCTGGGGCGCAAGGACGAGGCCGTGAGTGCCTACCGGCGGGCGCTGGCAATGGTCCGCACCGCGCCCGAGCGGCGTTTCCTGGAAGCGCGGCTTCGCGAGCTGCTGGCGGAGTGAAGGGGCCCGCGCTGGCTTCGTGGTGGGAGCGACAGCGCCTGAGTCAGTCCTCCGTCGATGAGGAAGGCGGCACCCGTTCGATGGTGGCGAGCCAGGCCTGCGCGCCCTCCGGGTCGGTCTGCTCGTAGTGCGCCTCCCGGATGGACTTCACGCGCCAGCCTTCCCCGAAGGCCGCGCTCAGTGCCTCCGGTGGAACGGCACGCGGTCCGTCGCGGAAGTACAGCGCATGGTAGTGCCCGCCGGGCCGGAGCACGCTCGCGAGGCTGGCGGCGAACGCGGGCCGGTCTCCAGGCTCGAAGACGTGGAGCAGGGCCGAATCAATGACGGTGTCGAAGCGCCGGCCCAGCGTGGCCAGCTCCAGGGCGTTGCCCACACGCAGGTCCACATCGAGCCCGCGCAGACGGGCCGTCTCGCGCGCCCGCTGGATGGCCGGCTCCATCATGTCCACGCCGCACACCGGCAGGCCCTTGGCCGCCAGAAAGAGGGCGTTCTCCGCGAAGCCGCAGCCCACGTCGAGCACCTCGCCGGAAATCGCGCCGGCCTCCCACAACTGGACGAAGGCCCGTTGGGGCCGGCCGATGTCCCAGGGCGCGCCCAGCAGGTATGCCGAGCGGAAGAACTCGCGCCGGACCGCTGCCCCTTCATGCTCCCGCCGCATGCCGCACCTCGCCTTCCTGTGTTTGGTGAGAGCGATGCCGCGGAATCAGCCGGACCCCGAGCGGCTGGAGCGCGAGCGCCGGCCGGGGCCGCACCACGCAGCCCGGTGCCAGCTCCAGCCGGAACCGCCGCGCCACGCACGCGGTGATGAGCACCGTCTCCATCATCGCCAGCGCCGAGCCGATGCAGAACCGGGGGCCGCCGCCGAACGGGAAGTAGACGTACCGGTGCATGCGTTGGGCGTCCTCGGACAGCCAGCGCTCTGGACGGAAGGACTCGGGGGCGTCGAAGTAGCGCGCGTCGCGGTGGGTGACCCACTGGCTCACCGCCAGCATCGTGCCCGCCGGGACGTGGAACCCACCGAGTTCACAGTCGCGCAGCGCCTCCCGGCTGGTAATCCACGCCGGTGAGTACAGGCGCATGGCTTCCTTCACCACCGCCTCCGTGTAGCGCAGGCGCGGAAGGTCCTCGGCGCCAGGGAGCCGGCCCCCGAGCACCGTCTCCAGCTCCGCCACCAGCCGGGCCTCGGCCTCCGGGTGCTGGGCCAGCAGGTACCAGGCCCACACGAGCGCGTCCGCCGTCGTCTCGTGTCCGGACATGATCATCGTCGCCAGCTCATCGCGCAGCTGGGTCTCGGAGAGGGGCACCGGAGCGGACAGCAACAGGGCGAGCAGGTCCGTGCGCGACTCCGGCTGCTCCCGATAGCGGCGCACGAGCGTCGCCAGCAGCGTGTTGAGCCGGCCCAGGGCGCGGCGCAGGCGGAGGTTGGTGGGCGTGGGCACCCAGATGGGCGGCCGCAGGGGACTGTCGGTGTGCCGCATGACGGCGTCCACGGCGTCAGCCACGTGGCGGGCCTCGTCGTCGATGGGCGTGTGGAAGAGGAATCGGCTGACGATGTCGAGCGCCAGCGCGGACACGTCCGCGTGCACGTCCCGCGCGTCGCCCGGGCGCCACGTCTGGAGCATCGTTTCGGTGAGGGCCACCACGGTGTCACCACACGCGGCCACGTGCTTGCGATGGAACGCGGGCTGGACGAGGCGCCGCTTGCGCAGCCAGTCCTCGCCCTCGCTGTTCATCATCGCTTCGGGAAAGCCGCCTTTGTGACGCTTGCCTTGGCCCACTCCGGCGAGCTTCACGAAGTTGCCGTCGCCGTTGACGAGGACGCGTTCAATCAGGTCCGGGTGATTGAGGAGGAAGTTGCGCTTCCCCAGGCGCACCACGTCGCCGTACTCCCTGGCGCAGCGGGTGAGGAACCCCAGCGGGTCCTCGGAGAACTCCACCAGGTTGCCAGCAATGAAGTGGCCCTGGGGCCCCGGCGGTAGGCGCACCTGTGGCATGAACGGGTCCTGGAGGAGGGGAACTGCCGCTGGCGCAGGTGGAGCGAACCCTGCGCTCCACCCACGTCGACCAGCTCTTGAGACCCAACCGTCAGGGCGCAATGCCTGACGGCTTTTGACTAGTAATAGATATACGGGGCGGAGAGCTTGTCCGCGCGAGCAAACCGCATCAGCACAGCCAAAGAGTACAGGGCCTTCTTCATGGCGAACTCCTGGTTTGAGGTGGTGGCGTCTTGCTGTCTGCTGACGTCATGGCCAGCGCGGCGAAATGTGGCACAGCCCGAGAAGGCAGTGCAAGTGTATGTGATTAGTGGAAACCCCTTGCTTTCCAGGCTGGCGCGCCGCGCCATCACCGGTAGTGGGTGGCAATCCAGTCGCCTTCAATCTGCTGCACGGAGATGTCCAGCTCGTAGATGGCGCGCAGGACGTCGGGGCGCATGATGTCCTCCGGGCGGCCCTGGAACGCGACCTTGCCGTCGCGCATGGCGACGATGTGGTCGGAGTAGCAGGAGGCGAAGTTGATGTCGTGCAGCACCAGCACGAAGCTCTTGCCCAGCGTGTCCGCGGCGTGCCGGAGCCGCTTCATCATGGACACCGCGTGTTTCAGGTCCAGGCCGTTGAGCGGCTCGTCCAGCAGCACGTGGTCCGTGTCCTGGCAGAGCACCATGGCCACGAAGGCGCGCTGACGCTGGCCGCCGGACATCTCATCCAGGAAGCGGTCGGCGAGCGCGCTCAGCCCCATGTGCTCGATGGCCCGCTCCACGTGTTCGCGGTCCTGCACGGTGGGGCGGCCCTTGGTGTGCGGATAGCGGCCGAAGGTCACCAGCTCACGCACTGTCAGCCGGGCGGAGATGTGGTTGTCCTGCCGGAGGATGGCCAGCCGCTTCGCGAGCGTGTCCCCCGGCGTGGTGGTGACGTCCAGCCCGTCCACCCAGACGTTGCCCGACGACATGGGCATCACCCGGCTCATCATGGACAGCAGGGTCGACTTGCCCGCGCCGTTGGGGCCGATGATGGAGGTGATGCCACCCACGGGCAGGCTCAGGGTGACGCCATCCACCACCAGCGTTTCACCGTAGCGCTTGCTGACGTTCTTCGCCTCGATCATCTCGTGGCCTTTCTCATGAGCATCGCGATGAACACCATCCCGCCGACGAACTCGATGATGACGCGTGGGTTGGTGTCCAGGCGGAAGACGCGCTCCAGGATGAACTGCCCGGCGACCAGGGCGATGGCGGCGATGAGCGCGGCGGCGGGCAGGACGAACGCGTGCTGGTAGGTCCGCATCACCGCGTAGGCGATGTTGGCCACCAGCAACCCCAGGAACGTCACGGGCCCCACCAGCGCGGTGGACACGGCGACCAGGATGGCCACCAGCGCCAGCACCCAGGACACTGTCCGCTGGTAGTCCACGCCCAGGTTGATGGCGGCCTCCCGGCCCAGCACCAGGACGTCACAGGCGCGCAACAGCCGCAGGCCCAGCACGGAGACCCCCAGCGTCAGCACCGCGGAGAGCAGCAGCAGTTCGTGCTCCGGGTCGTTGAAGCTGGCGAAGAAGCGGTCCTGCAGGAAGATGAACTCGTTGGGTTCGATAACGCGCTGGACGAACGACGACAGGCTCCGGAACAGCACGCCCATCACCACGCCGCTGAGCAGCAGCAGGTGGACGTTGCCCCGGGCCATGCCGAAGAGCCAGCCGTGCAGCACGGCGGAGAAGGCCACCATGATGATGACCTCCGCGCCGAACAGGAACCGGGGGTCCAGCCCCGCCACGGTGGTGGAGCCCAGGAAGAACACCAGGCACGTCTGGATGAGCACGTACAGGTAGTCGAACCCCATGATGGCGGGGGTCAGCACGCGGTTGCCTGTCACCGTCTGGAAGAGCACCGTGGAGACGGCGACGGCGTAGCCCACCAGCAACGCGGTGGCGACCTTCTTCCCGCGGAAGGGCAGCACGAAGTCCCACGGGCCGCTCACGTCGACGAGCATGAACAGGGCCATGAAGGCCACGGCCACGCAGCCCAGCACGAGCAGGGGCCGCAGGGGGTTGACGGGCGGGGCGCTAGCCGGCACGGGCGCCTCGCTTCAGCAGGAGGTACAGGAAGAGCACGCTGCCGATGACGCCGGCGATGGTGCCTCCGGGAATCTCATACGGGTGGCGCACCACGCGGCCCACGATGTCGCAGAGCAGCACGAAGGCCGCGCCGCTCACCGCGACCCAGGGAATGGACCTGCGCGCGTTGTCGCCCATGACCATGCTGACCAGGTTGGGGACAATCAGGCCCAGGAACGGAATCATGCCCACCGTGACGACCACCATCGCGGTGACCAGGGCGACGATGACCAGCCCCAGCGCGACGATGCGCGGGTAGTTCAGCCCCAGGTTGGCGGTGAACGTCTCGCCCATGCCGGCCACGGTGAAGCGGTCCGCGGCGGTGTAGGCGGCGCAGGTGAGGCCCAGGGTCACCCACAGCAGCTCGTAACGGCCGCGAAGCACGGTGGAGAAGTCGCCCGTGGTCCACGCGTTGACTGTCTGAAGCAGGTCGTACCGGTAGGCGAAGAAGGTCGTCGCCGAATCGATGATGCCGCCCAGAATCAGGCCCACCACCGGGACGATGAGGGCCGAGCGCAAGGGAATGCGCCGCAGCACCAGCAGGAACAGCGCCGTCCCCGCGAGGGCGAAGACGGTGGCCACCATCATCTTCCCGAGCACCGGAAGGCCCGGCGCCAGCAACGTGGCGGTCAGCAGGCCCAGGCTGGCGGACTCCGCGGTGCCCGCCGTCGTGGGCTCCACGAAGCGGTTGCGAGCAATCATCTGCATGAGGAGGCCCGCCACGCCCAGGGACGTGCCCGCCAGCATGACGGCGAACAGGCGCGGCAGCCGGCTGATGACCAGCACCTGGAGGGCGCGGTCATCCGGCTCGGGCGCGAAGAGGGCGCGCCAGGACACGTCACTGGCGCCAATCAGGAGGCTGACCACCGCCAACGTGACGAGGACGGCGGCGGCGGCGAACGCGCGCTTCACGGTGGGGATGGACTACTGGGCCTGCGCGTAGGCGCTCGCGACCTGGTCGCGGAGCTGTTTGACGGACTGGATGCCGCCGCCGGTCAGGTAGGTGACGCCGGGGTCCAGGTAGATGACCTGGTTCTTCTGCCAGGCCGTCGTCTGCCGCACCAATTCGTTGTCCAGCACCTGCCGGGCATTGCCTTCCTTCTGACCGGTGGCGGCGTCCCGGTCGATGACGAACAGCCAGTCGGGGTTCTTCTCCCGGATGAACTCCGCGCTGATGGACTCGCCGTGCAGCGAGGTGCGCAGGCCCTCGGCGGCCTCGGGCACGCCGAAGTCACCATGGATGACGCCAAAGCGCGAACCCGGGCCGTAGGCGCTCATGCGCCCTCCGGTGACGAGCACGACCAGGCCCTTGCCCCGGGTCGCCGTCACCTGCTGGAGGTCCGCCACCGACTTGCGCAGGTCCTCAATCAGGCCGCGCGCCTTCTCCTCCTTGCCGAAGACGCTGGCCAGCATCTCCGTGTTGGCAATCACCGAGGCGATGAAGTCCTTGCCGCTCATCGGCACGTCGATGGTGGGCGCGATGCGGGAGAGGTTCGAGTACTTCGCGCTGGAGCGGCCCCCGGTGATGATGAGGTCCGGCTTCGCGGCCTGGAGTGCCTCGTAGTCAGGCTCGAACAGGGTGCCCATGCGCGGGTACTTCGCGTCCCGGAACTGGGTCAGGTGCTGGGGGAACATGTCGCCCGCCACGCCGTGGACGTCCACCTCCAGGGCCTGGAGGATGTCCAGCGCCACCAGGTCGAACACCACCACCCGCCGCGGCTTCAACGGGACGACGGTGGTGCCTTGTCCGTGCGTCACCGTCCGGCCCTCTGGCGCGGCAGCCTCCTCGGCGGGAGCGGACGCGGCGGCGTCCGGGCGCTGGAACCTCACGCCCACCCACAGGACGGCCAGCACGACGACGACGGAAAGCAGGGCGAAGAGCGGAAGGGAACGCCTGTTGGATGGACTCACGGTGGTCGCTGGATAGGGTGATTTTGATTCTGCGAATCAGTCGCGCATCATAGATGCTTACGTCCGCACCGTCAAAGCCTGGGTGTTTCTTCTGAGGGGCGAGGAGGCTGGAGTTGCCCCCGTCAAGCCGGACAGCTCAGGGGGAGCGTTGGCGGTGCGGAGTTCGCGGGGCGCGTTCACCGAGGCCATGCGTGAGGACGGCGCGAACCTCCATTGCCAGCCATTGGGCCGCACGCTCACGGACGTGCGCGGTTTCGCTTTCTTCGCGGAACGGCTCGGCCGCCGCGTGCCTTCGCGCGCCGGTCCGTCATGGAGATGAGGTGGGCAGGGCCGGGCGGATGTCTGTGTTCGCTCGCGCATGCAGGGGCATGAAGAGCGCGCGGGCGCCGTCCGCGAGCACCGGCAGGGCCACCGAAGGCTGGAGGACGGCGCCCAGTCCCGCCTGGAGATGCAGGACGCGGTTGAACTGCCGGTGCACGGCGGCGTCCTGGGAGCTGCGCTCCATCATCCGCCGGATGTACCAGTGCAGCACCCCCACGCCGGGCTTCCGCTGGCCGACGGCCTGCGGGTACTGCAGGTCGATGTTCGTGCCCATGAACCAGGGCAGGCGGATGGTGTCGGACAGGCGCTTGCGGAAGCGCTGGGCGAGTCCGTCGAGCGTCGTGGGGACGCGCCTGGCCTGCTCTTCGATGCAGGCGTGGAGCAGCGCAGCGCCCTGGGCCGCCACCGACATGCCCTGGCCGAAGACGGGGTTGAAGGCACACACGGCGTCACCGACGATGACCCAGTTCTCCGGGAAGCGCGCGAGGCGTTCATAGTGCCGCCAGCGGCTCTCCTTCACCTTGTGCAGGGTGAGCGGTCCCAATGGCCGGGCCTCCCGCAGGCAGGCGTACAGGTCCGGCTGGGGCAGTGAGCGGGCGAACGCGAGGAAGCCTTCGTCGTCCGTGGGCGCGTGCTCACCGAAGTACCCATTGAGGGTGACAATCCAGCGGTCCTGCTCCACGCGGCAGATGAAGCCAGTGCGCCAGTTCACCGGCGGACACGGGTACTGCATGAGTACCTTCCAGTCCTCCTGGCGGTGCGCGGGAGGTTCGTAGAGGCGGGTGGTGTACGCGAGGTCCACCCGCACCTGTTCCTCTTCGGGACGTGCATGGCCCAGGGCCTCCAGCCACTGGGGCGCACGCGAGCCCCGGCCCGTGGCATCCACCACCAGCGCGGCCTCCAGCGGTTCCTCCACGCCGGCCTTCTTCAACCGCACGCCAGTGACGCGCTGGTGGGAGGCGTCCGTGAGCAGTCCTTCGACGGAGACGCCGCCGTGAAACTCGACGTTGGGCAGCGCGAGCACCCGGCGCAGCACGTGCCATTCCAGGAAGGGACGCGTACACACCAGCAAGGGAAGGCCCCGGGGGACGCGCGACTTCCAGACGCCGAAGTGGTGCCACGCGACGTCCCGGGTCGAATCGATGAGCGCGGCCCCCTGGTCCTGGAGGTCCTGGAGGAGGCCGGGGAAGAAGCGTTCCAGGAGGCGGTGACCTGCGTCCAGCATCACGTGGACGTGCGTGCCCTGGGGAACGCCCTTGCGCGCCGCGTGCGTGTCGGGGAGCGGGTCCCGCTCCAGGATGATGACTTTCTCGAAGTGGTCCGCGAGCGCGCGGGCGCTCAGCAGCCCCGCCATGCTGCCGCCCATGACCACGGCACGTCCAAAGCGATGTCCTGGCACGTCCACGTTTCAGGCCCCCTGCGTTCCTTCCGACGTGCCCGCTTCGGGTGAAGGCATGGCCTTCTCCCGAAACCAGTCGCCGTCAGTGGGTACATTTCATGGCGTGGGTCTGACGTGTGTTTGGAATGCGCACGCCCTGCCCAGGTCTGGCGTCTACTCAAAACCGTTCGCGGCCGGGGATGCAGTCACGCATGTTGATGTGCGTGCTCGCCACGTTGGATTGGCACGCTGCGTACTGGGGCGCGGGTTGGCCATACTGACGCGTGTTTCCGCACTTCGCCGTACAGGCCTGCACGTTCTCGAACCCGTAGATGAGGTCTCCAGAACCGGGAGCTGAGCGTCTCCATCGACTGGTTTTTTCCTCACCAGCGACCCGAGCGCACTGCCTTGGCCAGACGCCGTGTTGGATTTCCTGAAGCGGCCGGCCCTCCAGGGCAATGGGCGTTCGCCACCCTGCTTCCCACCGTCCCCCGGTTTCGGGCCGGAGAGGAGTGGTGCACATGCGCGTTGGAAGCTGGTGTGTTCTCGCGGGGCTGGGGATGCTGGGCTGTGGTGGTGTCGAGGAGGACGTGAGTGCCGCCACCGGGGACGCGCGAGTCCAGGCACACGCCTGTGCCCCCGGGGGCACCGTCTACAAGGTGAAGGACATCCTGCCTCCGGGCGCGCCGCTCCCGTCCCCCAACGTGCCGGTGCCCGACTCACTGACGAACGTGCAGGGCACGCTCTACTTCGGGTCGGACCTCTACGGAGACCGCGCCACCCTGTGGCGCAGTGATGGGACCTCCGTGGGCACCGTGCCCGTGAAGGAGTTCATTGCGCCGGGACCGGGCTACCAGGGACTGAGCGCGTTCACGCCGGTGGGCGCCCGCCTCTTCTTCATGGTGAATGAGTCGCCATTTGGAAGGGAGTTGTGGGTCAGTGATGGGACGGGAGCGGGCACGCGGCTCGTCAAGGACCTCGAGCCGGGGACCGCCAGTTCCTCGCTGTCCTACCTGGGACAGGCTGGGGACGTGCTGACCTTCTTCCGGAACTCCTCCGCGGGAGCCGGGGTGTCGCTATGGCGCTCCGATGGGACGGAGGCGGGGACGTTCCAGCTCATGGCCTACGGACCGGACCAGGAGGTGTCGTCACGCTCACTGGAGGTGGCGGGGGCGCGCTTGTTCACCATGGGCAGCACGGTGGCGGGCACCTGGCTGTGGCGGACGGATGGAACGGTCGCGGGAACCAGGCAGGTCAAGCGCCTGGACGCGGAGCGGATTTATATCTCCAACTGGGAGCACACCGAGACGGGCGTGGGTGTCTTCACCTTCTGGGACTCGGGGGCCATCACGGAGGTCTGGAAGACGGACGGGACTCCGGGAGGCACCGTGCGCCTGGAGTCCTTCGGTGGCGATGTCCGGCTGCTGGGGGCCCTGGGTGGGCACGTCTATCTGTCGTCCGTGGTCGGGGGAGGGACCTCCTTGAGGGTGTCGAGGGTGTCGCTCGCGGGCGGTGGCAAGGAGACGGTGACCACGCTGCCCAACCGCTACGCGGGCCAGCCCGGCGCGTGGCCCTTCACGCAGATGGCGGTGCGCGCGGGCGGGAAGCTCTATCTGTCCGTGGGCATCGGCACGCCCGGGCCCGCGCCTCGCGAGGTGAGCCTCTGGGTAACGGATGGCACCGCGGCGGGGACGCGGGAGCTCAGCCGGGGCCTGTCGACGTCCGATGAGTGGGCTTCGCCGCTCTTCGA
This sequence comes from Myxococcus sp. AB056, assembly GCF_006547365.1. NCBI lineage: Bacteria > Pseudomonadati > Myxococcota > Myxococcia > Myxococcales > Myxococcaceae > Myxococcus > Myxococcus sp. AB056. The sequence goes on from NZ_VHLB01000041.1 coordinate 59,956, forward strand.
CACTGGCGCCGGGACGCTGCTCTTCAGCTCGAACGAGGGCGGCACGGGCCTGGAGCCCTGGGTGACGGACGGCACGCCCGAGCGGACAGGTCTCGTCGCGGACCTCAGCCCCCTGGGCGGCTCCTCGCCCGAGGACTTCACCCGCGTGGGCGGCACCGTGTTCTTCCGCGCCTACTCCAACACCTGGGGTGACGCGCTGTGGGCCATGCCGACCAATGTGACATGCCCCACCCAGGAGCTCCTCGCGCGCTGACGCGCCGTAATGGCGTGAGGCGGTGGATGGCGGCGTGCGTCCGAGCCTGCCTGGAGCAAGGCTCGACGCACGCGGTCGCCGCCGGTGTCGGGAAAGTCCCAGTTGTGACATGAAATGTAACAACCAGGCATCCAGACATCAGTGATGGGGCTGGCTCTTGCCAGGAAATACGGGAGGATCCAAACGAGAATCCTGTCGTTGCGCGCCTCGTCGTGCTGGTGCGAAATGGTTGCGTTTGCTGATGGGTTGCCGTGATTTGACCATTAGTCATGGTTGGATTATCTCTTCGCGCGCCACTTCATGACGCAGTCCTGAAACCTGTCGTCCATGCCGATGGTCTGAAAAGGCAGGGCCTCGCTGAGCTGTGCGAGAGGTCCGGGCCCGGAGCCGCTCCTCTCGTCGTCCCGCAGTCCACCTCCACAAGGATGGTCGCCTGTGAACAGTCCCATTCTGATTCTGGGTTTGCTCGTGGCCAGCGCAGGCCCGAGTCATGCCGCGAACTCCTCGCGTGAAAGGGCGGCCACGGTGAACTCCGCCAGCACCAGTGTCTTGACGGACCGCGTCTCCATGCAGGCCAATGGTGCGAGCCTGGTGGTCGAGCTCAAGACGGTGCGTGACCTCAGCGCGGTGGTCGTGACGGAGTCTTCTCCGGTGGCGTTCTGGCCCTTCCAGAAGAACGACGTCATCGTGCGCATCAACACGCAGCAGATTTCCCGCCCGTCGGACATCCTCTTCGTCTGGCGCACCGGAGCGCCCTCGTCCTTCGAGTTCGAGGTCCTCCGAGGCGGCACGCGTCTGGTGTTCACTGGCACGGCGGCGGAGTTCCCGGGGCTGGCCCTGCCCCCCACGCCGGAGCCGCCCCCTCCGCCTCCACCTCCGACGCCTTGAGTCCCCGGCGCCGCCTGTCTCCAACCCGTCGCGAGGCCCCGGTACGCCGGAGGCCCGCGCTCGCCGTTTTGGGTGTCTGACAAAGTCATTCAGTCATGGTGGTGGGGTGTTTGTTTTTGTCGGGTCGCGTCTTGATATGTCGTGAGAAGGCCATGGACAATCAAGACGCCCGAGCAGGTGATGCGTGAAGACCTGAACGGGTCGCAGACAAAAACAACACCCCCGGAGGTACGCATGGACGACTCGAAGAAGGGTTCTCGTCGTACGATTCGCGCACTCGCCTCACCGGCTGCCCTGACGGTGCTCTTCGGAGCCTTCGCCAGCAACGCCGCGACCCTGAAGCCCGTGGTGAATGACACCATTGGCGTCAGCAACGTCAGCTTCCCGACGACCGAGGTCCAGCAGCAACAGCAACAGCAACAGCAGCAGGTCGTGAAGCCTGGCACCATGGCCAGCGGCAAGCCGGTGATGCTCCAGTCGCTCGTCGCGGACCTGGGCCTCGCATAGCTCCACCGAAGTCTGTTGTCAGCGCTGCCTTCCTGTTGGGAGGCAGCGCTTCTTCGGGGGCATTCAGTTCATGGGAGCGCTCCCGGCGCGCGATGACGCACAGCCTTGTCGGTTCAGCCCAGCACATGGAGGTTCTGGCCCATGGAAACGCCCTTGACGCAGCGGCCCGGTGACACCCCCCAGGAGGCCCGCGACAGCTCGCGACCGGACCTTCATCTCGTCTTCCCTCCGCAGTGGTCTCCGCTCCAGCCCTTCCTGAGCACCCCGTCGCTCAAGGCCTACCTGGAGCAGAAGGGCCACCGCGTCCACCAGGACGACTGGAACGTCGTCTTCTACCGCTGGTTCATCAGCCGGGCGCGCCTGCCCCTGGCGCGGGCGCGGCTGGAGCGCTTCATCGCAGCGCTGACGGATGAGCACCGCCTCTACCGCGCCCGGTGCCTTCAGGCGCTGGCGACGCTGGAGGAGTATGAGCAGCTCATCGTCCAGGTGGAGGGGCTGCGCACCGGCGATACCTACGGCACGGTGGAGAGCTTCAAGGACAGCGTGGACGCGCTCAAGGCGCTGCTCGCGGCGTTCTCCGCGGCGGAGCCCGTCATCGAGGTGGGGACGACGTCACTCCAGGACGGCGACGTCCTGGGCTCCATTCCGTCACTGCTCGCCTTCATCGACAACCGCAACGCCAACCCCTTCATCGCGTTCTTCGAGGAGCAGGTCGCGGGCGTCAAGCAGCTACCTCGCTACTTCGGCGTGTCCATCATCGGCACCGAGCAGATTGTCGCGGGACTCACGCTCTGCCGTGTGCTGAAGCAGCGTCATCCGGACGTCCCGGTGCTGGTGGGGGGCAGCGTGTTCTCCCGCCTGGTGGAGAAGGAAAGCACGTGGGTCACCCAGTTGTTCGGCAGGTGCTTCGACTTCATCTGCCGGTACGAGGGCGAGCGCCCGTTGGACCGCTTTCTGTCCGTGGAAGACCCACGGGGAGACCGCCCGCCCAACTTCGCCTTCATGGAGGGTGAGAACCTGGTGCTGACGCCGCTGGGGGACTCGCTGCCGATGAGCGAGGTCCCCACGCCGGATTTCGGGGGGCTGCCGCTGGATGAGTACCTGTCCCCCGAAATTGTCCTGCCGCTGCTGACGACGCGCGGCTGCTACTGGGGGAAGTGCGCGTTCTGCTACCACGGCATGATTTACGGCGACCGCTACCGCATGCGCGCGCCCGAGATGATTGCCAAGGACCTGGAGGTGCTCAACGCGCGCCATGGCGTCCGGCACTTCGCGTTCAACGACGAGGCGCTGCCACCCAAGCTCTTCCGCATGTTGCCGCCCGCCGTCCCCAAGGGGCGCTACTTCTTCACCGCGCTCTACAAGTTCGAGAAGTACTTCACGCGGGAAGACTTCCAGAACATGCACGACATCGGCTTCCGCTCGCTCTACATCGGGCTGGAGACGGCGTCCGAGCGCGTGCAGCGCCACATGCGCAAGAACAACACGCAGAAGGTGATGGTGGACAATCTCCAGTTCGCGCACGACGCGGGCATCTGGAGCCATACCTTCAACTTCTTCGGCTTCCCCACGGAGACGGAGGCCGAGGCGGAGGAGACCGTCCAGTTCCTGCTGGGGCATTCGGACATCCTGCACTCGGAGGGAACGGGGACCTTCGTCTTCGAGCACAACGCGCCCATCCACCTGTCACCCGAGCAGTTCGGCGTGAAGGCCTTCAAGCCGCGCACGGACACCGTGCTGGACCTCTTCTATGAATACGAGCCCGCCACGGGACTGGATGCGGCTGGCGCGCAGGCCATGCTGGAGCGCTACAACCGCCTCAAGCGCGAGCGGAAGGTCTACCAGCACGGGCACTGGGTGGACCGGGAGCACCTGCTGCTGCTGCTCAGCCGTTACGGACGGGACGCACTGAAGAAGGCCTTCGCCGAGGTCGAGGATTCGGACCGGGGCTATTCCGCGGCGGAGCTGCTGCGGGGCTATGCGTTCGACACGCCCGAGGGCAAGCGTCACTTCGTGGTGAACCGGCGGTTGCGCCGGGTGTGCATCACCAACGAGGACGCGGTGCGCATCGTCGGGTGGCTCCAGTTCGGCGCCAAGGTGGAGGACCTGCTCGCCGCCTATCCCGCGCTGTCGGCCGCGCTGGACCCGGTGCCCGAGGACGTGGAGGAGCTGACAGCGCTGCGCGAAGCGTCCTGAGGCCGGGCGTCCGTGTCCCTCGCTCCTGGAGGCCCAGGGCGCGAGGGACAGCGCCCCGTCATCGCTTCTGGATGGCGATGATGGGGTCCACCCGGGAGGCGCGGCGAGCGGGCAGCCAGGTGGCCAGCAGCGCCACGCCGCCCAGCAACAGGGCGAACACGCCGAAGGTCAGTGGGTCCGTCCCGCTGACGCCGTACAGCAGGCTTTCCATGTAGCGGGACAGTCCGAAGGCGGCGACGAGCCCCACGCCGATTCCCAAGCCCGCCATCTTCATGCCCTGGTCCATGACCAGCCGCACCACCCGGCCCGGAGGCGCCCCAAGCGCCATGCGGATGCCAATCTCCTGGGTGCGTTGCGAGACGAGGTAGGAGATGACGCCGTAGAGGCCCGCGGTGGCCAGCACCAGCGCGATGAGCGCGAACGCGCCCAGGAGCGTGAGGCTCAGGCGCCGTCCCGCCACGGACTGCTGGATGATCTCCTCCATGGTCAGGATGTTGTAGAGCGGCTGCTCGGAGTCCACGGTGCGCACCGCGCCGCGCAGCGTGGCTGCCACGCCAGCGGGCGCCGTGCGTGTCTTGAGCACCAGCGTCACCGCTTGGAAATACCAGAGCGTGGAGCGCGGATGGTTGTAGGGGAGGTGGACCTCGGGGAGGGGTTGCTGGTCCAGGCCCGCCTGCCGCACGTCTCCCACCACGCCGATGATTTCCACGGGCTGGCCCCCGATGAGCAGCCGGCGTCCCACGGCCTCGCTTCCCGCGAAGTGCCGGCGGGCGAGGGCCTGGTTGACGATGACGACCTGCTCGGCGCCGCGGCCGTCGTCCTCGGTGAAGTCGCGGCCGGCCAGCAACGGTATCCCCAGCGACTTGAACAGGTCCGGGCTGGTCGTCCTGAACTCCGCGAACAGCGTCTTGCCCGGCTCCGCCGGCAGCTCTCCCTCCACGGCGTAGTCCCCGCTGGTCCACGCCGTCTGGATGGGCAGGAGGGAGATGAGCGCCGCGGACTCCACGCCCGGGAGCGTCCGGGCCTTCTCCAGGATGGGTTGGAAGAGGCGCTCGACGACCTCCTCCCGGGGGTACTGGTTCGGCGTGATGGGCAGGTGGGCGGTGAGGACGTGGCGTGGCTCCAGCCCGGGCTCGGTGCCCAGCAACTTCACGAAGCCTCGCAGCAGCAGCCCCGCTCCGACGAGCAGCACCAACGACAGGGCCACCTCCGTCACGACGAGCGCGCCGCGAAAGTAGTGATGCGCGCGCGACGGAGACTGCTTGGCCCCTGGCTCGGCGAGGCTGGCGCGCAGCGGCGTGCGCGTGGCCTGGAGCGCCGGTGTCAGGCCGAAGGTGAGCGCGCTTCCCACGGATATCAGCAGCAGGAAGCCGAGGACCCGCCCGTTGAGGGGAAGGTCCCCGGTGAGCGGGAAGGACGCCCGGACTAGGTTGCCCATGGCGTTCACACCCCAGGCGCCCAGGAGCACGCCCAGCAGCGCGCCCAGCAGCGACAGCAGCAGGCTCTCCACCAGGAGCTGCCGCACGATGTGTCCCCGGCTCGCGCCCAGTGCGAAGCGGACGGCAATCTCCTGCTGCCGCGTGGAGGTCCGGGCGAGCAGCAGGTTGGCCACGTTGGCGCATGCGATGAGCAGCACCAGCAGCACCGCGCCCTGCAGGAGCAGCAGCGTGGGCCGCACGTTGCCCGTCACCGTCTCCGCCAGGGACACCGCCGCGGCGCTTCGCCCGGCTTGCTGCGCGGGGTGCTCTTCCTCGATGCGGCGCGCCACTTCCTTCAGCTCCGCGGCGAGCGTCTGGGGCGGGACACCCGGGCGCAGCCGCCCGAGGACACTCAGGAAGTGCGAGCCCCGGTTGTCCACCCGGTCCGCGGAGGGGACGAAGGGGATGAAGACCTCCATCCGGGCCCCCGCGGGAAAGCCCACCGCCGTGGGCAGGATGCCCACCACGGTGTGCGGCTGTCCGTCCAGCGTCAGCGTGCGTCCGACGAGGCCCGGGTCGGCTCCGAAGCGGCGCTGCCACAGGCCCTCGCCGATGACGACGACGGGCGCGGCCCCGGGCTGGTCATCGCCGGGCGCGAAGCCGGGGCCCAGCTTGGGAGGCGTGCCCAGGAGCTGGAAGAGGTTGGCCGTGGCCGCCACCACGTTCACCCGCTCCGCGCCCTCGGGCGTCATCAGGTTGCGGCCCTGGAATTCGTAGGCGGCCACGCCTTCCAGCGAGGGGAGCTGGGTGGACCAGTCCTGGTAATTGGGCCACGACACCGAGCCCAGCCACGTCGGGTCCCGCGCCGGTGTCGTCTCGAAGAGGCGAACGAGCTGTCCTGGCTCGTGGTAGGGCAGCGGGCGGAGCAGCACCGCATCCACCACGCTGAAGATGGCCGCGTTGGCGCCAATCCCAAATGCCAGACACAGCACGGCCACCAGCGTGAAGACCGGGTCCTTCCGGAGCATCCGCACCGCGAACTTGAAGTCGCTCGCGATGTCCCCCACTCCGTCGGCGATACGGGCCATGTCCACCTCGCGCGGGTGAGCCTAGCAAAAACAGCTCACCCGGCAATGAACCCAGGCCCGGAGGTGACGGGCGCGTCCCGCGCAATCAATCTTTCCTTCTTCAGTGCTTCCCAGAAGGCGCCTGGAATCGCGACCGTCATGGACTGCACGTTTGCCTTCACCTGTTCGGGCGTGCTCGCTCCAGGAATGACGGAGGAGACGACAGAAGGCGCGGCGGCGAACTGGAGCGCGTCACCTCAGTGGGGAGGGATGCCCTGCTTCTCGCTGGGCGTCTCCGTGTAGATGGACTTGAACAGCGAGGCCAGTCCATTGACGGTGGAGCCGAAAGCCTCCACGCCCGCCTGTTTGTAGTTGCCCTTCTTGGCGCTTTCGAAGGCGTCCCGGCCGAAGTTCAGGGCCTCGCGCTGGTGGGCGTTGACCTCGCTGCGCTCCCCCGTCTCTACCTTCTTCACGTTGTCGATGACGCTGGCCTGGGAGCGCGAAGAGATGCCGATGTTGTTCCGGTCGAGAATCTGGTTCACGCCGCCGACCGCGTGGGCGTAGTCGCTCTGCTTGCCCTGCGTGGTCTGGTCGATCTGCTGCCGCATCGGATTCTGGAACGTGTGGTTCTGCTTGACCTTGAACATGGCGTTTCCCCCGTGGGCCTTCGCGGCCCCGCGATGTGTTTCTTGAAATGATTGTCGGGGTATGTGGGCGAGAGTTTCCTGTGTGCGCCTTTTCTCCCACTTTTGCGGCTGCCCTTGTGGGACGCCGGGTGCTTCAGGGGCCGCCCTTGGACGGCGCGCGCTGAGGCGAGCCCTCCGCGGCGGCGCCATGCTTCACGGGACACGTCCTGGGGACGGTTCCCAAGGATTCGACGGCGTAGCCATTCGGGTAGCTGCGGATGTTCGCGCGCTGCCGGGCGTAGGCGGGCTCCTTCTTTGGAGACAGCGCGTAGCGGACGAACGTGCCGCGCGCCTTGAGCGCCAGATGGAACACCTTGCGGCTGAGGCCAGACGGGTGGGGGTAGTGGAACGCGTCCAGCAGGGCGTCCTCCATCAGCGTGCGCGCGAAGAGGGTGACCAGCCGCTTGGGGGCGAGGTTCGTCGGCGGGAAGGTGGTGAGCAGCTCCAGGGTGGCGTCCGCGACGGCCTTGCTGCGCGCGTCAAAGGCGAAGTGTTTGGCTTCGTAGCCGTCCATGAGCGAGGTGAAGGCCTCGTAGGTCTCCGGGATGTCCTGGATGCCCATGTGGCGTCCGACGGCGCGGTAGTAGTTCGTCCATCCCGTCACTTCATGCGGCGTGAGTGGCCGCCATCCGAAGTCCGCAATCCAGCGCACGGGCATCACCACGAAGGTGGAGAGCACGTAGCGCATGTCATCGTTGGAGATGTCATAGGCGCCGTGCATCTGGTTCATGCGCCGGAAGGCGCTCCGGCCTTCCTGGCTGGCCATGCCGTGCTCCAGGATGGTGTCCAGGATGAGCACGGTGTCGTCGTAGCGCTTCTGGGTGCGCTGGGTGAACTCGCCCGTGTCGTGCAGGAGGACGCCGATGCTGGGCACCGCGTAGGTGCGGAACAGCGCGAAGCTGAGCGCCTGTTCGACGTCCCAGGGGAACTCCCGGGTGGCGAGGATGCGGACGATGTCCTCGTGTTGGGTCTGGGCGTCGAGGCGGTCCGTGAGGTCGCGCAGCGCGAAGCGGTTCATCCATCGCTCCTCTGTGAATGCGAACGCGGAGTCTAGCCCAGACAGGGCCTGCCGCGCCCGCTGGCGCCGCGCCGGGTCCTTGCCCGCATGGTTGCTGACGCTCGCGCCCGGGTTGGCACCTTTCCGGCGGCGTCCGTCCTCGGGCGCCGGACCAAGGAGCAGCGCGCATGAACCTGGACCCTTCCACGCAGAAGTTCGTCTCGGACCTGGCGGCCTCGAACAGCCCGCCGCTGTACACCCTGACGCCAGAGCAGGCACGGGAAGTCCTCCTCGAGGCGCAGTCGATTCCAGTGTCCATGCCAGACGCGGACGTGGAGGAGCGCAAGCTGCCCGTGGGGCCCAGGGGCTCCGTCCGGACGCTGCTCTTCCGGCCGAAGGGGAGCAAGGAGCGCCTGCCGGTGCTGATATTCGTCCACGGCGCGGGCTGGGTGATGGGAGATGCCAGGACGCACGAGCGGCTGGTGCGGGAGCTGGTCAAGGGGGCGAATGTCGCCGCGGTGTTCGTGGACTATGGCCGCTCGCCTGAGAACAAGTTCCCCGTGGCCATCGAAGAGGCCTATGCCGCGACGAAGTACGTGGCGGAGCACCCGGACGAATTCAACGTGGATGCCCGCCGCATGGCGCTGGTGGGAGACAGCGTCGGAGGGAACATGGCGACTGTCGTCAGCATGCTCGCGAAGGAGCGCGGGGGGCCGTCCATCCGCTTCCAGGTGCTCTTCTATCCCGTCACCGACGCCAACTTCGACAGCGGCTCCTACCAGGAGTTCGCGGAGGGGCCATGGCTGACGCGCAAGGCGATGAAGTGGTTCTGGGATGCCTATCTGCCGGAGGCCGGCAAGCGCGTGGACCCGCATGTGTCCCCGTTGCGGGCGTCACTGGACCTGCTCAAGGGCTTGCCCCCCGCGCTGATCATCACCGACGAGAACGACGTGCTGCGTGACGAGGGCGAGGCCTACGCGGCGAAGCTCTCCGAGGCGGGCGTCAACGTCACCCAGGTCCGCTTCCTGGGGACGCATCACGACTTCGTCATGCTCAACGCGCTGGCGCAGACGCCGGCGGCGCGAGGCGCCATCGCGCTGACCACCACCAAGCTGCGCGAGTGGCTGCACGCGAACTGAGCCCGCCTTTCAGTTTCTGAGAGCCGGCCGAGGAGACTGGCGAGCGCATGACGGGCGCCGGCTCTCCAAGGCAATGGCTGCATGCCGGCTGCCTCTCAATCTTGGCGCCTCCCCCCGCTGCATTGGAGGTCGCCATGAAGCGTCTGTCTCTCAAGTCCTCATTCGCTGTTGCCAGTTGCGTGAGTGGTATTGCCGCGCTGGCGTTCACGGTCGCTCCCGCGGCGGCGTTCGCGCAGGTCCCCCCACCCGAGTTCACCCTGGTCGAGTGCATGCAGGGAAACCAGAGCCAGAACTACACGCCGGCCATCTCGCTCTTCGCCCGCCTGGTGGACGTGACGGGCTCGGGGCAGTTCTCGTCCTGTCTGGACGCGACGGACCCCGGGATTGCCTTGGGTTCGTTCACCATCACCGGGAATGGCGCGGCGAGCTGCCTGATGGCGAGCGTGCCCACCCAGAACACCGTGACCTGGAATGACGGCTCGCAGAGCGTCATCGAGTTCCTCGGTGGGGTGGATGTGCGGCCGGTGGGGATGACGATGGTGACGCTGCTGGGCCGGGTCTCCAGCGGCCGGTATGAGAACGCGCTCGCCATCAAGACGATGGACGTGTCATCCGTGCCCGGGGTGACCCAGTGCATCCTCGGCGGTGTGCGCTCCGCCACGGCGAACGTCTCGCTGACCCTGCTGCGGCTGTTCTAATCGCTGTCTGCGTATTTGATTCGCTGGGGCCCGAGGTCGTGGCCCCAGCCGGGGCGAACCGTGGCTGTCAGGAAGGCGCTGCCCGCGGCGACCCTGGGCGCCATGCGAATCCTGAAGCTCGAAGCGGAACCGTTGTACCTGTGGCCCTACCTCACCGCGGCCCCCCGAGGTGGAACCGAAACCCAGAACCTGCCCCTCCTGCTGGGGAAGGTCGACGCACTGCCAGCGGGGCTGGATGCTCTGGTGGTGACGTCGGACCTGCAGGGAGTGGCGCCTCGCGCGCTGCTGGGAGGCGCGGTGGCCCTGCTGGGAGAAGTCCTGGCGGATGGGCTCGCGTCCTTGAGTGCGGAGGGCATGTTGCCCCCGCTCGAGCACACGGGCGTGGTGCTGGCGGGGGACCTGTTCTCCGACGACGCCGCGCTGGTGCGGGGAGCATCCGGGGACGTGCGGTCCGTATGGGATGCCTTTGGACAGCAGTTCCGCTGGGTGGCGGGCGTGGCGGGAAATCACGACACCTTTGGCACCGCGCGCGAGCGGGCGCAGTTCTTCCGCCAGCGTCCGGAGCAGCAGATGCTCGACGGCGACGTGGTGGATGTGGATGGGCTTCGGGTGGGCGGCGTGAGCGGCATCATCGGCCGTCCGGACAAGCCGGGCCGGCGCGACGAAGAGGCGTTTCTTCGGAGCCTTCGTGACGTCATACGGCAGGACCCGGAGCTGCTGGTGCTCCACCAGGGCCCCGATGTGCCTGGAACGCGCATGCGTGGAAGCGCGGCCATCCGGGAGGGCCTGCCGGCCCGTGACGACCTGTTGGTGATTTGTGGCCACTCGCACTGGGACGCGCCGCTGGTGGCGCTGCCCGCGGGGCCCCAGGTCCTCAATGTGGACAGCAGGGCCGTGCTGCTCACGTGCTGAATCCGGCTCCTCCTCAGGGCCTCAGTCGCAGGAGGAATCCATCTCGCGGGCGAGGGTAGGGCGTGCCTTCTGGAAGCGAGCGCGCCAACGCGCCCGCCGCGACCGCGTAGCCGCTCGAATCCACCGCCACCGTGCGCGCCAGGGTGGGGCTTGGACTGGTGAAGCTGCGCACCCAGAGCGAGGCGCCGTCCTCCGGGTGGAACCGGGCCACGTAGAGGCCCGCGGGTACGCCGCCGCCGCCCAAATCCAGTCCGCCATCATGCGAGCCCGCCAGGGTGAGCTGCCCGGCATCATCCGTGGCCAGCGCGGTGGCGGTGGCCGCGAAGGAGCGCGCCCAGCGTTCCTTGCCATGGGTATCAAAGACAGCCACGAAGCCCTGATAGCCGCTGGAGGTGTGAGGCTTCCCCCGGAAGTAGAAGCGCCCGGAGAAGTTCCCTCCGACGAAGACGCGGTCAGGCCCCACCGCCAGGGCATTGGCGGTGCCCTCGGTGCCGCGCAAGTCCCGGCTCCAGGCGTGCTCGCCGTCCGAAGACAGCTTCAGCACGAAGGGCGTGCGCTGCCGCACCGTGACGAGCGTCGGCCCGCCAAAGCAGACGGCACCCGCATAGGCCCCCGCGATGTGCACGCCGCCAAAGACATCCACCGCCACGGCCCGGGCCGTCACCAGACCTTCGCTCTCCGCGGCCCAGGTGCGGCTCCAGCGCGTCTGGCCGCTGGCGTCCAGGCTCACCGCGAAGGCGGAGCGCTGGCCCTGTGGAGATTCCTTCACGCCGTCGCCGAAGTCGCGTTGGCCCTGGAAGTCTCCCACCAGCACCACGCCGCCAGCGCCGTCCGGCGCGAGCGCATTGACGGTGAGCGCACCCGTGCCGTCGAAGTTCCGCACGCGCTCCAGCGCGCCCTGGGGCGACAGCCGGGCCAGGAAGGCTCCGGGCGGGATTTTCACCGCGCCCTGCGCGAAGCCTGCGGACACTCCGCCCAGCCACGCGTTGCCTTCGCCATCCACGGTGAGCCCGCCCACGTGCACGCGCGTGGTGTCTGTCTCCGGTGTCAGCCCATGCGCCCAGCGCAGGGTGCCTTCCGAAGAGAAGCGCGCCACCAGCAGGTGCGGCGCTCTTGATACGTGGTTGAAGGGCAGGGAGCCTCCCCCAAGGTCCAGAGGCTCACGGTAGGTCGCCGCGACGAGGACGTCCCCGTCGGGAGCCACCACGGCATGTGGCGCTTCGCTGTCCCCCAGAACCAGCGGACGCGTCCACGCCAGGACCCCCTCGCCCTCACCTGCAGACGACCCCGCCACCTCCAAGCCCGGGGCGCGGGCTGCCGCGTGCGCCCTCTCCCCGCACCCCACGAGG
>NZ_VHLB01000042.1:0-72027 GCF_006547365.1 Myxococcus sp. AB056
GAGCCGATGGTACTTCGCGGGAAACCGCGCGGGAGAGTAGGTCGCTGCCGGATTCTTTTTGAGAAACCCCCGGTGTCCCTCGTGGACACCGGGGGTTTTCCGTTTTGGGGCGCGTGGGGTTTCCGCGTGTCACCGCGGGCGCTGGGCCTGGCGTCGTGTGCGCAGCCGGCGCACGCCCCCCACCGCCAGCAGGGCCGCCATCGTGGCCAGCACCAGCAGGTGCTCGGCTCGCGCGGCCCCTTTCGCCACCGCGTCCACGCTGTGCGAGAAGGCGTACCAGGACGATGGCGCCACGCCCCCGGTGATCCTCGTGGGACTCGCCAGCGGGGCGCGCTTTGCCCTCACCGGGGGGGGGCCAGCACCCGAAACGCACTCGCCCTGAGGGCAGCGTCACCGCGTTGTAGCCAGTGTACGCGTCCACCACGAGGGCGCCCGAGGTGCCGACCAGGACTTCCTCAGGGGGAGGAAAGTCCCGAGGTAGCCCAGCTTCGTCGTCTTCACGTCCAGCACGCGCAGCGGCGTCTCGTCGGCCCACACCACGTCCGCAGACGCAATGCATTGCAAGAGGTGCTGGGAGAGAGGCAGCAGCACTGAGGCGGCTTGGTGGAAGAGGTCCGTCAGGGTGCTGCAACTCATGGGCACGCCGCTTCTCTCCACCCGCTGGGCGAGTCGGTGCAGCGGCATGGCATCCGCGCACTTCGATGTCACCACGTGCGCCAGGCAGCCGGGGCCGTACTCGCCCCGGTCCACCACCCTCGCCAGAGGCAGAGCGGTGACGACGCCCAGGCCGCACGCGCACGCCAGCACCTCCTGCACATGCACCTGATTTTCGAAGCGGGCAGGCGCATTCTCGTACACCACCGAGGTGCGGCCCTGGCCCAGTCCAGGGAGAATCTCGCCCGCGCTCCGCCTGCCGTCACCACCTCCAGCACGGACTCGGCCGCGGCGGGCTCCATCGACACCTCCACCGGCAACAGCCGCACCGGCTCGGCTCGCGTCTCCCCAGGCCGTCGCTACGGTACACCCACGACTGCAACGTGCTCAGTCGCACGCCTCTCGCTGACGCGAACTCCCGCTGCGTCTGCCCACTGGCCTCGAACGCTTCCGCGACGCGGGCCCACTCCTGCTTCTCCACCTGCTTCGACACGCCCGAAAGCGTCCGCCGCTACCGCCACCCCGGCAATCCCTCACGGCACGTCGTTGGCCGGACGGTTACGCATCCCGGGTCACCGGGCCGGAGGATAGTCGAGATGGATGAGCGGCCCTCGGCGGATACGTCTCCGCGCCGCTTCAATCGCGTGAGCCGGTGAACTCCGGCAGCAGGAACTCGTCCGCGGCGGGCGCCTTCTCGATGAGGTCCAGCTCCACGAACTGCTGGGCCAACTGCTCCCACCGCTGGCGGTTCATCGTGCCCAGTCCTCGGGCCCGCGTCTCCTCCGTCTCGATGAGCGGCTTCTGCGTCTCGGCCCCCTCTGCGAACGTCTCCGCGTCCATCGTCGTATTCAGCTTTCCCATCACCGCGTTGGTGGGCCCCGCGTTGTCCAGGTAGGTCCGCCACCCCTCGCGCACGGCCGCCACGAAGGACTTCACCCGCTCGGGCTGTTCCTCCCAGTACTGGCGCCGGGTGATGACTACGGCGAGGTACGGGTTGAAGCCCTCCTCGGCCACCAGGAACACCGTTGGCGTGGCGCCCTGCCGCTTCGCGGCGATGGGCTCGGCGGTGATGAAGCACTGCTGGGCGAAGTCCTTGTCCGCCAGGAAGCGCGCGACGCCGCCGTCGTAGGGCACCACCTTCACCTTGTCGAAGCTGTACTTCTTCTTGAGGAAGGCCACGTAGGAGAGGCCCGGCTCCAGCGCCACCGTGCCCGAGGACAGCACGTCCGCGATGTTCTTCGCCCCGCGAGAGGCGTGGGCCATGATGGCGTGCGGAGAGGTCTGGTACACCGCGAACAGCGGAATCACGTCCAGGCCTCGGGCTCGCGCGACGAGGAGCTCGTCGGCGCCGCTGATGCCGAACTCCACCTTGCCAGTGGCCACCATCTGCGGCACGGGGGCTCCGGCTCCGCCGCCGAGGATCTCCGCCTCGAGCCCATGGCGGGAGAAGGCCCCCGACTCCCGCGCCGCATAGAAGCCGCCGAATTCGGGCTCCGGCACCCAGTTGAGCGCGAGCCGCACCTTGGCCGGGGCGGCCAACTTCGGCGGGGCGGTGCTGGCTCCCGTGGCGGACTGGGAGCCCTGCTTGGGCTCCTCCTTCTGGCGCGAGCAGGCGCCCGCGGCCACAAGAAGCACTGCGCAGCCCAACAGTTTCAAGAGGCGTCCGCTCACGTCCAGCTCCTTTCCAGGCGATTCATGTTCCCTGCGCCGACGGGTGCCAGCGCCGCAGCAGCCGGGCGCCGGTGAGGCTCACCACACCGAACAACACCAGGCCCAGCCCCGAGGCCGCCAGCACCGCGGCGAACAGCAGATCCGTGCGCAGTTGACGGTACGCGGCCAGGACGAGGATTCCCAGCCCCGCGGTGCCCTCGGAGAAGCCAGCGACGAACTCGCCGACGATGGCGCCGATGACGGCCAGACCCGAGGCGATGCGCAGCCCCGTGAACAGGTGTGGCATCGCCGCGGGCAGCTCCAGCTTCCACAGCGTGGCGAGCCGCCGCGCGCCATAGAGGCGGAACATGTCCCGGAGTGAGGGCTCCACCGAGCGCAGCCCGGTGAGCGTGTTGGCGATGACCGGGAAGAGCGAGACGATGAAGGACGACACCGCGACGGCGCGGGGGCCCGGGCCGAACCACAGCACCAGCAGCGGGGCGATGGCCACGATGGGCACGGTCTGCAGGAAGAGGGTGTAGGGGTAGAGGGCGCGCTCCACCATCCGCGAGGAGGCCAGGAGGACGGCCACGAGCACCCCCAGGACCGCGCTCAACCCGAAGCCGACCAGGGCGGAGCGGCCCGTGGTGATCGCCGCGCCGAGGAGCGAGGAGGCCTCCTGAGCTCCCGCGGCTCCAATGGCCGAGGGCGGAGGCACCAGCCAGCGCGGAACCTCCAGCAGGCGCACCGTGCCTTCCCAGAGGGTCAGCAGGACGACGAGCGCCACCAGCGGAGGGACCGCCGCGCGAAGGGCTGCGCGGTTCACCAGCGCTCTCCTTGTTCCAGGGCTTCGTTGAGCAGGCGGGCCTCGCGGGCGAAGGACGCCTCGGTGCGCAGGGAAGCGCTGCGCTCACCGGGCAGCTCCAGCGTCCGGTCCAGCACCACGCGCGCGGGCCGTCGCGACAGGACCACGGCTCGCTCGGCCAGGTAGGCGGCTTCGGAGATGGAGTGGGTGACGAAGAGCACGGTCATCCCCAGCTTGCGCCACAGCGCGCGGAGTTGATCATCCAGCCGGCCGCGCGTCAGCTCGTCCAGGGCGGCGAAGGGCTCATCCAGCAGCAGCAGCCGGGGGCGGGTGACGAGCGCGCGTGCCAGGGACACGCGCATGCGCATGCCGCCGGACAGCTCCGCCGGAAAGCGGTCGGTGGCATCACCGAGCCCCACCTGCTCGAGCACGGCACGCGCGGCGGCCTGCCGCTCCGGCTTCGACACGCCGGTCAGCTCCAGCGGCAGCGCCGCGTTGTCCAGCACCGAGCGCCAGGGCAGCAGGTGCGCGTCCTGGAAGACGTAGGCGATGGGGGCGCGCTCGCCCTGGGTTCGCTCCAGCGTCGGGGTGAAGGAGATGTGCCCGGCCTCGGCGCGGTCCAGCCCGGCCACCAGCCGCAGCAGCGTGGACTTGCCGCACCCGGAGGGACCGAGCAGCGCCACGAACGAACCGGGCGCCACGTCCAGGTCCAGCCCCGACAGCACGGCGATGTTGCCTGGGAAGGTGCGGCGCAGGCCCTCGACCTTCACACGAACGCCCCCACTTCCGGAGATGGGGGCCAGGGGAGAGAGGGGATGGAGGCCAGGAGGCGCCATGGAGGGAGTGTTTAACCGTCCAGCCCTCGGGAGGCGAGCGCGGAGTCGGGAGCAATCCTCAGCGCTCAGTCCCTCGCGTGCGCGTACTCGGCCGACTTTGGCGGCCCGCTGAGTGAGGGGGCAGGCAGCCCGAATCGAGGCTACCGCCACGGAGCTCTTCCGAGCTGGGTCCTGCCTTAGGGCTCCAGGTGACGACACGACGGCGCCTTGCCTGGCCCGTGCGCTTGCGTTGGGCCCGGCCTTGACGGTCATATGCATGTCCGTGTATATGTATGTGTATGCAACTTGGCGTCTTCCAGGTTCTCGCTGACCCGACGCGCCGCCGCATCGTCGAGGCCCTTCGGTACGGAGAGCAGCAGGTCAGTGACGTCGTCGAGAAGGCCGGAATCCATCAGTCAGGTGTCTCGCGGCATCTGCGCATCCTGTCGGAATCGGGCTTCGTCTCGATGCGGCCGGATGGGCAGCGTCGCCTCTACGCCTTGAAGCCGGAGCCGTTTCAGGAACTCGATGGGTGGCTCACCGGGTACCGGCAGCTGTGGGATGCGCGACTCGATCGCTTCGGAGCCGCACTCGAGAAGAAGCAGCAGCAACAACCACAACAACAGACTCGCCGAGTCGACGAGAAGGGGCAGCGGAAATGAGCAACGAGAAGGCGAAGGTCGTCATCGAGCGCACCTACCGGGCAGGAATCGAGGACATCTGGGCGCTCTGGACCACGAAAGAGGGCTTCGAGTCGTGGTGGGGACCACAGGGCTTCCGTGCCGCGGTGCACGAACTCGATGCACGCGTAGGCGGCGCCCTTCGGTACGACATGATTGCCGACTCACCGGAGATGATTGCCGCGATGAAGCAGATGGGCCAGCCGACCTCTCACGCGACCCGTTCCCGCTTCACCGAGGTGGCGCCACATTCGCGGCTCGTCCTCACGAACGTCATCGACTTCCTCCCGGGTGTCGCTACCTACGAGAGCAAGATCGCCGTGGATTTCCTCCCGAGCGGCGATGGCGTTCGGATGGTGGTGAGGCTGGACGCGATGCACAGCGAGGAGTTCACGAAGATGCAGCAGGAAGGCTTCACGAGCCAGCTCACGAAGCTGGACTCGCGCTTCGCGTGATGGGACGGCGAGAGGTTCCGAATCGAATCCATCACGGAGCGTAGTTCCACTCGCTCGAGGGGCTCGTCGAGAGTCCTCCGCTTGCTTCAAGTCTGCTGCGCACCGGACGGGCCGTACAGACCCGTCCGGTGCACCGCTGAATCACTCTGAATAGTATCTGTCCGTGTACACGCTGAAGCCGGACTCGGTGTCGACGAAGAACGTCGCGCTGTGGTCGCTCCAGGAGTCACGCGCATAGCCGTAGGAGCAGCCGAAGAACGAGCGGCCCTCGATCAGGGTGTTCAGGTTGGCCAGACCGGCGGCCTTCACTGCCGGATCCAACGTGCCGAAGCTCGCGGCAGCGTTGACGAACGCCTCGACATGGGCGCGAACCTCGGCGGCGTCAGCATCCGTCCCGCGGTGGTCTTGCGGTTCGGACACCCGCTCCGTCCTTTCGCCGAAGCACTCCTGGATCTGGAAGTTGTAGAAAGCGCCGTTCATGTTCGCCCACCAGTCGAAGTGGCGCGCCATGAACACACCACCGTGCGGCCGCGGCAGGTTGTTCACCGCGTTGATGAGCGCCTCGAACGGACGGCTCAGCGTGGCCGCGTTGCGGAGGTTGCGGAAGCTCACGTCGGCGATGCCCGTCGTGTTTGCGATGGCGTCCGCGTTCGTGAACGGGCGCTGGTTGCGCAGGTTCAGCGCGCCGTTCCAGGCATAGGGGAGGATGTCGTGCAGCTCGGTGGAGCTGATGCTGTTGACCAGCGACACGATGGCGGCCGCGTCATCCTGCGACAGGGCCAGCCCATCCGCGATGCCGTAGCAGTCCGCGTCGATGTAGTTCTGGCTCCGGGCGCCCTGCTCGATCTGCTGCAGACGCGCCGGACCGACCAGCGCCACGGAGGAGATGTCCGCCAGGGAGGAGAACTGCGAAACCGCGCGCCGGTTGAGCAGGTTGTGGACGACGTTGCTGGGCAGATAGGCGTCCAGCGTGTTGAACGTCGCTTCATTGACGAACTGGAGAATGCCCTGGCACTCGGTGGCAACGTCCACGTCAGCCTCCGTCAGCAGCCCCTGCTGCTGCTGCTGCTCCTGGGGCTGCTGCGTGGACGTTTCGGTTTCGCTCGGACCACAGCCAACGAGCAGACCGGCGGCGAGGAAGGCAGATCCAACATAACGACGCATCGGGGGAACTCCTGCTAGGGGGGACAACGAAGTGAGACAGCTTTAATACATCAAATTCGAATGTTCTTGGCAATCCGGATTCATGTTTGTGCCGTGTCACAAATTTGTCCCCAGGACTGTGCACTCCAGGTGTGGAAGGGGCCCTCTTTCCGTCGCGATAGGGTGCCCGTCTCCCTCTGAAACGACCCTGGGCGTCACTTGCCCGATGCCGTGGTTTTTCGGCCTCCCAAGGCGTGGATGGATGATGAGGGATTGGACGGGTCGGGTGTCTGTTTTAAACGTGACACGTCGCCTTGGGCTACAGCGGATGAGTCATTGCATGCGCTGCCGAGGGCGAACGAATGGGACGGGTGCGAGGTCTGTTTTTCGTGAATAGCCTGTGGTATTCTTTCCGGCATGGGGAGCACCCGTCCGATTCGTCCTGGAGTCGCGCCTCGCCCCGCCGTGGCGCCATCGACGTCCCGCGTTCGGGATTCCGTGGCCACGCCGCCATCGGCGCCTGGGAATGCTGCTCGGCAGCCGCCGCCTTCCCGGGACCGCTTCGAGCCACCGCGTTCAGCCCCTCTGGTGAATCTCTCCGGTCAAGGTGCCGCTCCAGCCGGCGGACAGCGCCAGCGGGCCCTGGAGGTCACGCGGCAGTGTCCCCCGGGTTCGGTCGGGGCGGCCATCCGGCCCTTGCTGTCGGGGGCTGTGGGGATGCTGGGCACGGCGGGGCATGCCGCGGGGGCCTTGCCGGGCGCCGTGGTTCACGCGTTGCCCCTCGTGGGCCCCGTGCTTCAATCCTCTGGCGTGACGCGCCCGCTGACGCGATTTGGGCCTGCCGCGGAGGCCTATGCTCGCGAGTTCGGCGCAGGCCAGGTGGGGGACTTCTACGCGCAGCAGCGAGAGTTGCTCAGCCAGCCCGCGACCGAGGCCAACATCACGGAGTTCGCTCGGCGCGAGACGGAGTTCTTCCAACGCGAGCCTTCCGTCGAGGCTCGGAAATTTGGGGCCATCATGAGCGCGGAGCGCCGGGCGTCCCTCATCGGGCTCAGCGCGCGTGTGCAACGTCAGTTCCCTTGATGAGGGACTGGATCAACGCTCAGCGCGTGTTCCCCTCGGGCGTGACGTCCGGGAAACGTGGCGGCGCCCAGTCCCAGGCGACCACGGCCCATTCGTCCGTCGCGTCCCGGTAGGTGTGGATCGTCTCGAAGCCGACCCGCTCATGCGCGCGCAGGGAGCGGAGGTTCCGTACGGAAATCTCGGTGACGATGAGGTCGAACTGGTCTCGGAAGTGGTCCCGGTGCTGGTGGTAGAGCCGGTCGAACAAGCCCTGTCCCCGGTGCGCCTTGTCGATGCAGATCTGCCCCATCACGTAGAAGCGGGAGTCGCGCAGCGACTTGCTTCGGAACTCGAGCGAATCGAGGAGCGCGAACATGGGCTCCAGGACGGGGGCCAGCGCGCGGGCCTCGCGCGGCATCGTCAGGGCGTAGGCCACCAGCACTCCGTCATGGCGGGCGACAATGCTGGGCGCCATGGCGTGCATCTGCTCCAGTGCCGGCAGGTCGTGCTGAACCGTGACGAAGCCTTGTGAGCGCATCTCTTCCGCGGACAGCGCCTGCTTCAGGTTCTTCTGCTGCAGCGCCAGGATGTGCTCCAACTCGTCCCGGTTCCGCACGGCGGTGACTGTGTAGGTGGGCTTCATCGACAGCAGGATATGCCGTGGCGGTGCGCCTTGCCGAAGCGACGCGGGGTGCGGGCAGGCGGGCGACAGGGGCCGCGCTTCAGTGGCGCGTAGGACAGTGGGCGGGGCTCGACGTGGCGGGCCGCGCTGATGGGAAGGCGGGGAGATAGCAGTCTCCCTTGTAGACATAACCGTCTTCAGCACAGTCCTTGGGGTCCACCGCCAGCTTCACCCAGCATCCGCCGTGAATGAGGACGTGGACCTTTCGAGGGCACCGGCCCGACGAGTCGGGGCGCGTCTGACCTGGGAAGGGTTTCGGTGGCAGGTCCAGCGCGATAGTGGACCACGCCGATGGCGTTTGGACCGTCGCGACAGGGGCCGCGAACACACTGTCTCCGACAGCGACCGTGCCTCCGTCCGTTGTGTCGACGGACATCACAGCAGGCTCGAGCGCCACGGTGACCGACGCTCCCGCGCGAGGCCGCCAGCCGAGACTCAGTACCAGGGGGCCTCCAAGTCCGATGATGGCCACCCATGGCCACCGGGGGCGTCGGGCCCGATGGCGGACGGAACGTTCCTTCCACTGCGCCGATGCACGGGAGTGAAGGGCACCTCCCACCATGAGTGGCACATCCGACGCCGAGCCCGCCCGTGCCACCGCGGAGTCCAGAGCCTCCGCCAACTCGCGTGCGCTGCCTCGCACATGGAGGCTTGGAGCGAGCATCCGCGACACCAGCGCGCTCAACTCCGGGCAGCAGTGCCCATTCGTGTCTCGCGGCGATGGGGCCTGGGCTCGCTCGGTGTGCCAGAACCTGGACTCCGCCACGTCAGGATGCGTCGACGGCGGATACCGCCCCGTGATCATCCGGAACGCGGTGACGCCCAGGGCGAAGATGTCATCCGCCTGTCCCGGCGCATACGGAGGCGCGGAGTCACCCGCCGCGAAGCGCCATGCTTCAGGGGAACGATAGGCCGGCGTCCCTGGTGGAAATGGCGAGCTCGTCTGCGTCGCGGCACCCACGTAGTGACTGGAACCGAAGTCCATGAGGAATGCCTGCCCGTCGGCCTCGCGCACCAGCACGTTGTGCCCTTTGACGTCCCGGTGCAGCCCCCCGGCCGCGTGGGTGGCTTCGAGCGCCCGCGCCAGCCTCGCGAGCAGAGCCATCACCTGCCGCGACGTGGGACGGTGCTCGCTGGCCCAATCGTAGAGCGGCGTGCCCTCCACCCAGTCCATCGCGAGGTAGGGGTGGGGCGGTCCCTTGGCGGGTTGCCAATGCCCGCTCGCTCGCAACCGGGGAACGGCGGGGTGATGGATGCGGGACAGCAGCTCGGCCTCGCGCGCGAAGCGCTCGTCCCGGGCATGCAGGGCCAGCTTGAGGGCCACCGTGTGCGTGCCCGCGATGTGCCGGGCCCGGTAGACAGCGCCGTAGGTGCCTCGGCCTCGCAGGTCCATGAGGCGCCACGGGCCCACCCGGGTTCCGGGTGGGAGTCGGGCCGGATTCAGGAAAGGGAGCCTCATGCAGGCAGAGGCTACTTCCTGAGTAGTCAGCTTGCACCGGAATCTGTGAGGTCAAGGCGGCCCGCTGGGAAGAAGTCGAGAAGGCGCAGCGCGCGAAAAGCGACGCAACCCGTGGCCGCGGGGCGGCGGTTGCCGCGCGCCTCACTTGCCATCACCTTGACGCAATGTGCCGATGCCGGATGGAGTGTCGGCCTGGTCTCCTTCCGGGGGAGGGCGTGTCCATGGCGAGTGTGGTGCCTGCTTACGCGGAGTGGTCCAATCTGGAGCGCCGAATCCGGGCGCTCGTTCCCGAGGCGTTCGACCCGTCTGGCCGAGTGCTCAACCTCATCGCGGGGGAATGGGGGCATCCCGGAAAGGGGAAGCCCTACCTGTCCCCGGTGGACGGCACCGTCCTGGGCCGCCTGCCCATGATTGATGCGAACACCGCGCGCGTCGCCGCGAGCGCCGCCGCCGCGGAGGCACGGACCTGGGCCCATCAGGACCTTGATGCGCGCAAGGAGCGCGTCACCCAGTGCCTGTCCCTGCTGCGTGAGCAGCGCGAGCTGCTGGCCCTCATCCTGGCCTGGGAGATTGGCAAGCCGGTGCCACAGGCCCGCGTCAGCGTGGACCGCTGTATCACCGGCGTGGAGTGGTACGTCTCCCAAATCGAGCCCATGGTGGAGGGCCGCCGTCCGCTGGGGCTCATCTCCAACATCGCTTCATGGAACTACCCGCTGTCGGTGCTGGTCCACGCGGTGCTGGTCCAGGTGCTCGCGGGCAACAGCGCCATCGCCAAGACGCCCACGGATGGTGGGCTCTATTCGCTGACCCTGTGCATGGGGCTCGCGCGCCGCTGCGGGCTGCCTGTGTCGCTCATCAGTGGCTCGGGCGGACAGCTCAGCGACGCGCTGGTGCGCAATCCGGAGATTGCCTGCCTGTCCTTCGTGGGCGGCAAGGCGAACGGGCGGGACATCGCGGCCAGCCTCTATGACCGCAACAAGCGCTACATGCTGGAGATGGAAGGGGTGAATGCCTACGGCATCTGGCACTTCAGCGACTGGGACGGGCTGGCGAAGCAGCTCAAGAAGGGCTTCGAGTACGGCAAGCAGCGCTGCACCGCGTACCCGCGCTTCGTCGTGGAGCGGAGCCTGATGCCGCGCTTCCTGGAGACGTACCTGCCCGTCGTCTCCGCCCTGAAGGTGGGGCACCCGCTGCTTGCGGAGACTCCGGATGGCGAGCCACCCGCGCTCGACTTCGGTCCGCTCATCAACAGCCAGAAGGTCGAGGAGTTGCACGGCCTGATGAGCGAGGCGGAGGGCCGCGGCGCGGTGCCCCTCTTCGCCGGGAGGCTGGACTCGGAGCGCTTCCTGCCGGACCAGGACGTCTCCGCGTACCTGGCCCCGCACGCGCTGCTGCACGTGCCGCGCAACTGCAAGCTCTACCACGGCGAGCCCTTCGGCCCCGTGGACACGCTGGTCGTCGTGGACAGCGAGGAGGAGCTCATCGCGGAGATGAACGTGTCCAACGGCTCGCTGGTCGCCTCCATCGCCTGCGACGAGCCCGACACGTGCAAGCGCATCTCCACCGAGCTGCGCGCCTTCAAGGTCGGCCACAACGGGCCGCGCTCGCGCGGAGACCGGGACGAGGTCTTCGGCGGCATCGGTGGTTCGTGGAAGGGGTGCTTCGTGGGCGGCAAGTACCTGGTCCAGGCCGTCACCGAGGGCGAACCCGGCGAGCGGCTGCACGGCAACTTCCACGACTACACGCAGCTCCCCGACACGCGCTGAAGCGGGCTCATCGTCTGCCCGGGCGTCTGGCGCCGCGCACCTCGGCCGCGAACAGTTCCGCGGCGGGCGTGCGCGGCGCGCCTTTTCGCCACAGGAGCGCCGCAAGTTCGGCCCGGGGCGCGGGGGAGAGCCGCTTCACCACCAGCCCCGCGGCATCCGCGAGTTGTGGCTCCGGGAGCACCGTCACCGCGAGCCCCGCGCGCACGGTGGCCAGCACCGTGGCCACGGCGTTCGACTCCAACGCGACATGCGGCGCAATCCGGATGGCGGCGAACCAGGCATCCACGCGGGCTCGCACGCGCAAACCTCGGGAGAGCAGCGCGAAGGGCTCCTGGGCCAGGGGCTTCGCGCCCACGGTCTCCAGCTTCGCCAGGGGATGTCCCTTGGCGACCACCAGCGCCAGCTTGCTGTCGAAGACGGGCTCCGCCTCCAGGTCCGGTGAGCGCGCGGGGGCGTAGCCCAACCCCACGTCGAGACGGCCATCCGCCAGCCGCCGCTCCACGCGCCGCACCACGGCTTCCTCCGCGCTCAGCACCAAGCCCGGGTGCCTTCGCAGCACGGCGGCGAGCGCGGGCAGCACGACGCCTCGCATGCTGGGCGGGTAGCCCACGCGCAGGGCGCCGGTGGTGAGGCCTCGCAGCGCGCCCACGGCGACCCTGCCCGCGTCCACGTCCTCCAGCGCTCGCGAGGCGTAGGTGCGGAACAGCTCGCCCGCCTGCGTCAGGCGCACGCCGCTCCGGGCGCGCTCGAAGAGGGGCGCGCCGAGCTCCTCCTCGAGCTGGCGAATCTGCTGCGACAGCGTGGGCTGTGAGACGTGGACGCGCCTGGCGGCCCGCCCGAAGTGCAGGGTGTCCGCGACGGCGGAGAAGTAGCGGAGGTGGCGCAGTTCCATGGCGTCATCATAGGCATTGCCTATCGAGGCCATGGGAACAAACGAATGTACCAATCATGGCCCGCGCGTAAGTGTTCTCCCATCGCGAGGTCGTGAAGGAGGCACCCGATGAAGGCGGCAGACCTGTTCGTCAAAGCGTTGGAAGCGGAGGGCGTGCGCAGCGTCTTCGGGCTTCCGGGAGAGGAGAACCTGGATGTCATCGAGGCCATGCGGGCCGCGGGCATGCGGCTGGTGCTCACCCGTCATGAGCAGGCCGCGGGCTTCATGGCGGCCACGTATGGGCGGCTCACCGGCCGCGCGGGCGTCGTCCTGTCGACGCTGGGGCCCGGGGCGACCAACCTCGTCACGGCCGCCGCCTACGCGCAGCTCGGGGCCATGCCCATGGTGATGGTCACCGGGCAGAAGCCCATCCGGGCCGGCAAGCAGGGCCACTTCCAGATTGTCGACGTGGTGGGGATGATGCGCCCCCTGACGAAGCTGACGCGCACGCTGGTGTCGGCGGAGCATGTCCCTTCGGCCGTGCGTGAGGCGTTCCGCCGCGCCGAGGAGGAGCGCCCCGGCGCGACGCACCTGGAGCTGCCGGAGGACGTGGCCCGGGAGTCGACCGACGCCGTGCTGCTGGCGCCCAGCGCCCATCGCCGGCCCGTGGCGGATGAGGCGTCCATCGCGCTGGCCGTGGAGGCGATTGCTTCCGCTCGTCGGCCCTTGCTCATGATTGGCGCGGGCGCCAACCGCAAGCTCACGTCGGAGATGCTGCGCGTCTTCGTGGACAAGACGGGCATTCCCTTCTTCAGCACGCAGATGGGCAAGGGTGTCGTGGACGAATCGCATCCCCTATGGCTGGGCACGGCGGCGCTGTCGGAAGGGGACTTCGTCCACCGCGCCATCGAGGCCTCGGACTGCATCATCAACGTGGGCCACGACGTCATCGAGAAGCCGCCGTTCTTCATGCGCGACAGCCGCCGCACGGTGGTGCATCTCAACTTCTCTTCGGCGGCGGTGGACCCCGTGTACTTCCCGCAACTGGAGGTGACGGGCGACATCGCGAACGCGGTGTGGCGCATCGGCGAAGGGCTGGGGCCTCGCGCGCATTGGGACTTCGTGCCCTTCGAGAAGTTCCGCGCGGGACTCGAGGCGCAGCTCGCGCACGGTGGGGATGACGACCGCTTCCCCATCTACCCCGCGCGGCTCGTCGCCGAGCTGCGGCGCGCGCTGCCGGACGACGGCATCGTGTGCCTGGACAACGGCATGTACAAGCTGTGGTTCGCTCGCTACTACCGCACGCGCCGGCCCAACACGCTGCTGCTCGACAACGCGCTGGCGACGATGGGGGCAGGGCTGCCTTCGGCCATCGCGGCGAAGCTGGTGCATCCCCGCCGCAAGGTGGTGGCGGTCTGCGGAGACGGCGGGTTCATGATGAACTCGCAGGAGCTGGAGACGGCCGTTCGGCTGGGCCTGGACCTGACGGTGGTCGTCGTGCGCGACGACGGCTACGGGATGATTCGCTGGAAGCAGGGGGAGATGGGCCTGCCGGACTTCGGCATGGCACTGGGGAACCCGGACTTCGTTCGCTACGCGGAGGCGTATGGGGCCCATGGCCACCGGCCGACCAGCGCGACGGAGTTCGGCGCGACGCTGGCTCGCTGCCTGGCGTCGAGCGGCGTCCACGTCATCGACGTGCCCATCGACTACTCGGACAACGCACGGGCGCTCGGCGCGGGCGCGGAGGAACTCGCCGCGCTCTGAGGGGGACGGTGGTTCGCGAACACTGGAGGAACACCATGCTGGCTGAACGTTATCCGTACTACCTGGCCAACCGGCCCCGGCAGCCCAACGCGGAGCTCGCCGTTACCCACAAGTACTCGGGCGAGGTCGTGACGCACGTCGCGGTCGCGGACGCCGCGGCTGTCGAGGAAGCCATCGCCGCCGCCGTGCGCGCCGCCGAGCCCATGCGAAAGCTGGCGCCGTACGCGCGGCAGGCGGTGCTCGAACACTGCGTGCGCCGCTTCCGCGAACGCGCGGAGGAGCTGGCCCTGGCGCTCTGCATCGAAGCAGGCAAGCCGCTGCGCGACGCGCGGGGAGAGGTGGACCGGCTCATCGACACCTTCAAGGCCGCCGCCGAGGAGGCCGTGCGCGGCGGGGGCGAGGTGCTGAACCTGGAGGTGTCGAAGCGCGCCGCGGGCTACCGGGGCTTCACCCAGCGCGTGCCCGTGGGGCCGTGCTCGTTCATCACCCCGTTCAACTTCCCGCTCAACCTGGTGGCGCACAAGGTGGCGCCGGCCATCGCCGCGGGCTGCCCGTTCATCCTCAAGCCTTCGGACCGCACGCCGGTGAGCGCGCTCATCATGGCGGAGGTCCTGGCGGAGACGGAGCTGCCCGAGGGGGCTTTCTCCGTGCTGCCCGTGCGGCTGGAGGACATCGGGCCGCTCATCGAGGACGACCGGCTGAAGCTGCTCTCGTTCACGGGCTCGGAGAAGGTGGGCTGGGAGCTGAAGGCGCGGGCGGGCCGGAAGAAGGTGGTGCTGGAGCTGGGCGGCAATGCGGCGTGCGTGGTGGACGCGGCGCCGGGCGCGCCGCTTGATTTCATCGCGGACCGGGTGGCGCAGGGGGCCTTCTTCCAGGCGGGGCAGAGCTGTATCTCGGTGCAGCGCGTGCTGGTCCATGCGTCGCTGTACGTCGCGCTCCGGGAGAAGCTCGTCGAACGGGCGAAGGCGTTGCGGCCGGGTCATCCGTCGGACGAGGCCACGACGCTGGGGCCCATGATTGACGAGCCCGCGGCGCGGCGCCTGGAGGGCTGGATTCAGCAAGCCGTCCAGCGTGGAGCGCGGGTGCTCACGGGCGGAGGACGGCGGGGCTCGGTGCTCGAGGCCACGGTGCTGGAGGGGGTTCCAGAGGATGCATCGCTGAGCAGCGAGGAGGCCTTCGGCCCGGTCGTCCTGCTCCAGTCCTTTGTCGACTTCGACGACGCCCTGGCCCAGGTGAACCGCGGGCGCTTCGGACTCCAGGCGGGCCTCTTCACGCAGGACCTGTCGCGGGCGATGAAGGCCTGGGATGAACTGGAGGTGGGCGGAGTCGTCGTGGGCGACGTGCCGAGCTTCCGCGTCGACACCATGCCCTACGGGGGCGTGAAGGGCTCGGGCATCGGCCGCGAGGGCGTGAAGTACGCCATCGAGGACATGACGGAGCTTCGGCTGCTGGTGCTGCGTCAGGCGTGAGCGCTTGGAGACGCTCCCTTCAAAAGGGGACGAAGCAGTCGCGTGCGAAGGGGCATGCACCCACTTCAGTGAGATGAGTCGACGGGCCAAGGACCCCACGGAGACCGTGGGGCCACGGGCGCCACGTCGAGTTTCAGACTCGGTGACGACCTTACGTGCAGCCTTCTTCGGAGCGCTGCTTCGTGAAGTAGAAACCACCCACGGGGGGAACGTCTTCCCCGCGCGCGCTCAGCTTCGGGGCGTGAGCAGCAGCGCGCCCGAAGCAGGCATTGCCACCTCGAGCCGCGTCCCCGCGGCGCGGATGGGGACATCTCGTTCGCCCAGCAGGTCCTTCAGGGACGCATGCCTGGACAGGTTTGCGTAGGCCTGGGGGAGAGACAGGCGCAGCGTCCTGGCGGGCCCGAAGTTCAGCACGACGAGCACGGGCTCGCTCGCTCCGTCCTGATGGCGCAGGTAGGCCATCGCGGAGGGGTTGTCCTTCACGGGGACCGGCACCCAGGCGCCACCAGCGAGCGCGGGGTGCGTGTCCCGCAGGTCGATGAGCTTCCGGTAGTGCTCCCGCAGGCCGTGCGGGTCCTCGTCCCAGGAGAGGGGCGGCGGCTCCTGGTAGGGCTCGTACTCGGCGCCTACCTCGTCGCCCGTGTAGACAATGGGAATGCCAGGCAGGGTGAGCAGCAGCGCGGCGGCCACCCGCGTCGAGCCGGGGCCATGGCGGCCGATGAAGCGCTTCGCCGTGTCGTTGTTGTTGAGGAAGCGGGCCACGCGGTCCTCGGGCGTCTGCCCGCCCTTCAGGGCCGCGTACAGCTTCGGAGCCACCTGCTGGCGGTCCTCGAAGACGCCCTCCCAGGCCCAGTGGCCCAGCGAGGCGCTCCAGTCATACGCCGCATTGAAGCCGTTGCGCACGAAGTACGGGTCATGCGCGCTCGCCTCCGCGAGCAGGTACACGTCTGACTTCTCCTTCCGCAGCGCCGTGGACAGGTCGCACCAGAAACCAGGGCGCCGCTCCTTCACGCCCCAGGCCACGTCCACGCGGAAGCCATCCACGTCGAACTCGCGGACCCAGTACTGGAAGGCCCGGTGCACCATCGCGGTGACCTTCGGGTTGTCGTAGTTGAGGTTCGGCAGGTGCTTCCAGTCGAAGTAGTGCGTCGGCTGCCCCTGGGCGTCGCGGTCGTAGTAGCCGTAGTACGGCGACTGCTTGCCCTTCGCGAGCACGTCCCGGAAGTACGGGTGCGCGTTCGACGTGTGGTTGGGCACGAAGTCCATCATCACCTTCATGCCGCGCGCGTGCGCCTGGTCGATGAGTTCCTTGAAGTCGGCCTTCGTGCCGTAGTCGGGGCGGACGTCGAAGTAGTCGGTGACGGCGTAGCCGAAGTCCCCCGGGTCCGTCGTCGTGTTCACCGGTGACAGCCAGAGCACGTCGATGCCCAGGTCTCGCAGGTAGTCCAGCTTCGCGGTGACGGCCTTGAAGGGCTGCTCGCCGAAGAGGGGCGGGACGACGCCGTACACGACGGCGCCTCGAATCCAGTCCGGGTCCTGTACGGGGCCACAGGTTCGGGCCTCGGCACGCGCTACCGGCGGGGCGGTGTTCCGAGCGGCTTCCGCGGGCATGCCCGCGAGGGAGAGGAGGCTCAGCGAGAGCAGGGCGGCCAGGCGGCGGGGGAGGGCATTGAGCATGGGGCGTCAGGGGGGCCGGACATCGGCGTTGGGCCCGGAACGCGGCGCCGCCTCCGGATTCTTCCTTCGCGTCGACCTGTGGCGGGGGGACGGCTGCTGGCGATATGAGACACTGCGCAAGCCACCGCACCCATGGACGAGAAGCGCTACCCCATCCCGGCCGGGCTCCACCGGGTGGAGCAGGACATCCAGAAGAGCCGGTTCATCACCACGGCCGCCCATGCGCCCACCGTGGAAGAGGCGAAGGCCTTCATCGCCCGCGTCCGCGAGGAGTTCGCCGACGCCACCCACAACTGCTGGGCCTTCGTTGTCGGGCCTCCGGGCTCCACCGCCCAGGTGGGCATGAGCGACGACGGCGAGCCCCATGGGACGGCCGGCCGGCCCATGCTCACCGCCCTGCTCCACGGGGGCGTGGGCGACGTGGCCATGGTCGTCACCCGGTACTTCGGTGGGACGCTGCTCGGGAAGGGCGGGCTGGTGCGCGCCTATACCGCTGGCGTCCAGCAGGCGCTCGAAAGCCTCCCCACCACGGAGCGTGTGCGCAAGACGCGACTGGCCGTCGAGGTGGAGTACACCCATGTCGATGGGCTGCGCCGCCTGCTGCCGTCCTACGAGGTGCAGGTGCTGGCGGAGGAGTATTCGGCCACCGTGGGGTACCGGCTGGAGCTGCCCGTCACCCAGGTGGAGGCCCTGCGGACCGCGTTGAACGACCTGACATTGGGACAGGTGCTCGTCGAGCCGCTCGATTCGGACGATTGACCCTGGGCCACGGAGGGGAGAGCCTGCGGCCCGATGAGCGCTGGACCCGACCTCTTCTCCGCCTCTGTCGACGTGAATCGCTTCGCGCCCCTGGCGGAGCGGATGCGGCCTCGCACGCCTGACGAGTTCATCGGCCAGTCCCACCTGCTGGGCCCGGGCCGTCCGCTGCGCCAGCTCATCGAGCGCAAGGCCATCGTGTCCTCCCTCTTCTGGGGGCCTCCGGGGGTGGGCAAGACGACGCTCGCGCGGATGATGGCCACCGGTGTGGACGCGGAGTTCGTCATCCTCTCCGCCGTGTCGGACGGCATCCCCCGCATCCGCGAGGTGGTGGCCGAGGCCGAGCGCCTGCGCAACCAGTACAGCCGCCGCACCGTCCTCTTCGTCGACGAAATCCACCGCTGGGCGAAGAACGTGCAGGAGCAGGCGCTGCCCCACGTGGAGAGCGGCCTCTTCGTCCTCCTGGGCGCCACCACGGAGAACGTCAGCTTCGAGGTCCGCCCCGCGCTCGTCAGCCGGTGCCGCGTGTTCCAGCTCAAGGAACTCACCGTCGCGGACATCCAGTCGGCGCTGACGCGGGCGCTCGGTGACTCGAAGCGGGGCTTGGGCGCGCGCAATCTGACGGTGGGGGAGGAGGCGCTGACGCTGCTGGCGAAGGGCGGCGTGGGCGATGTGCGCAAGGCGCTGGGCGCGCTGGAGCTGGCGGCCAGCCTCACCGCGGACGGCGCGGAGATTACGCCCGAGACGGCGCGCGAGGCGGTGGGCACCAGCCTGTCCCGGCACGACAAGGACGGCGACCAGCACTACGACTTGCTGAGCGCGCTGCAGAAGTCGTGCAGGGGCTCCAACGTCCAGGGCGCCGTCTTCTGGGCGGCGAAGCTGCTCCAGACGGGCGACGTGGCGTCACTGTGGCGACGGCTCAAGGTGATTGCCGTGGAGGACGTGGGCATGGCGATGCCGGAGGCCATCAGCATCGTGCGTGACTGCGAGGAGGCCTTCCACGCCATGGGCATGCCGGAGGGGCGCATCTGTGTGGCGCACGCCGTCGTCCTGCTGGCGACGGCGAAGAAGAGCAACCGTGCCTATGCGGCGCTGGACGCGGCGATGGCGGCGCTCCAGGAGCATCCCAACGCGGAGCCTCCGCTTCACATCCGCAACGCGCCCACCGAGCTGATGAAGGAGCTGGGGCACGGCAAGGGCTACCAGACGCCCTGGAACTTCAAGGACCACTACGTGCCCGGGCAGACGTACCTGCCCGCCCCGCTGGAGCGTTCCGTCTTCTACCGCCCGAGCAAGGAAGGCTACGAGGCGGAGATTCATGAGCGCATGAGCCACTGGTGGCGCGAGGACAAGGCGTCCCGAGGCGAGTAGGGCAGGCAGCCCCCGCGGGCCGGATTCTGCCGTCCGGTGCGCAATGCTCCTGTGCAGCAGTGCCGGTTGTTCATCCAGAGACGCCCTCCCAACTTGTTGCTCAATGAGCACACGGCGGTTCGCCGTCTCAGAGGGGGAATCATGATGAACACTCGCAGGTCCACGTTGACGCAAGGTGTGTTGTCCGCGGCGGTCGCGGTCCTCGCTGTCCCGGTCGCCAGGGCGGCAATGCCCCCCGCGCCTCCGACTGACTGCTCGGTGGCGGGCGGCTACACACAACGCAACCTCGTGGGCAATAGTCCGGCGCTTGGCGCCGAGCATGTCGATTCGCACCTCGTCAACGCCTGGGGGCTGGCCTTCAACCCGATGGGCATCGCGTGGGTGGCGAACGAGGGCACGGGCACCTCAACGCTGTATGACGGCAACGGGGTTCAGCAGCCCCTCATCGTGAGCATCCCCGCGCCGCCAGGAGAGACCGAGTCGGCAGAGCCCACCGGCGTGGTGTTCAATGGCTCGGAATCATTCGTCGTGACAGGGACAGGTGTCTCGGGGCCCGCTCGCTTCATCTTCGCGACGGAGGAGGGCGTCCTGGCCGCCTGGGCACCCGCGGTGGACGAGGCCTCGGCCAAGATCGTGGCGGACAACTCCGCGATGGGCTCTGTGTACAAGGGTCTGGCGATGGCCGGCACCGGAGCTGACGCGCGGCTGTACGCGGCGGACTTCCGGAACAATCGAATCGACGTCTTCAACTCCAGCTTCACGCCCATGCCAATGCCGGGCGCCTTCGCGGACCCGTCTCTGCCCGCCGGGTACGCGCCCTTCAACATCCAGGACATCGAGGGCACCCTCTATGTCTCGTATGCGCAGCAGGACGAGGAGCGTTCGGATGATGTCCCCGGCGCAGGCGCGGGCTACATCAACGCCTTCGACATGAACGGGCAGTTGCTGCGGCGGTTCGCTTCTCAGGGCGCGCTCAATGCGCCGTGGGGAATGGCCCTGGCGCCGGCGGGCTTCGGGCAGTTCAGCAACCACCTGCTGGTGGGCAACTTCGGGGATGGCGCCATCAACGCGTATGACCCTGCCTCCGGCACCTGGGCAGGCGCGCTCACGCGGCCGGACGGACAGCCGGTCAAGGTCGACGGACTCTGGTCCTTGCACTTCGGCACTGGCGGACAGGGCCTGCCCGCCGAGACGCTCTTCTTCACGGCGGGGCCCGCGGACGAGGATCAAGGACTCTATGGCCGGCTCGACATGACGCCCGTGTGTCCGCAGGGCGGCCTGCCCCCGTGGAAGGCGCCTCGCGGGCCTGAGGCGCAGTGAGCGGGATGCGGGCATGGCGGCGCGGGCCGGAGCACGGTGCTCCGGCCCGCGCTGTCACGTGGGGCGCTACGAGGTGAAGGCGCGTCTCAGGGCTGCTGCGAGCCGCTGCCTCCGTAGCCCTGGTCCTGCAACTGCTGCCAGTGCGCCTTGGCCTGATGTTCGCGCTGGAGGTTGGCGTCCACCTGGCGCTGCTGATCCGCCGCCTTTCGCCGGGCGTCGGCGACGGCGCTGGAGAAGTCCCCTGGGGACAACTCTTTCGCCCGGACGTCCGCGTTGGTGTTGACGGCTTCGTACTTCGCCTGTTCGAGCTGGGCGTCGGCCACGTCCAGCTCCCGCTGGCGCATGACCTCCAGCGACTTCAACGTCGTCACCGCGTCGTCGCGCCAGGCAGTTTCCGCCTCGGCCAGGGTGAGGGCGTTCTGGGCCGTGCAGGCGGCATTCTGGGCCCGCTCGATGGCCGCGACGTCACCCGTTGCCTGCGCGGCCTCGAGCGCTGCCTCACTTGCTTCGTGGCGGGACTTCGCGGCGTCCTCGTTGCGTTGGGCGACTTCTCGCTCCGCCTCGGCGTCCTGTCTGGCCACCTGGGTGCGGGTGATCTGCTCCCGGGCATGGTCCTCCGTGAGCTGCGCCTCGCGCACGTTTCCCAGCTCGCCAGGTGGGACGCGCGCCACCCATTGCTTGTCCACCTTCGCGCTGGAGCGATGGGAGGCACAGCCTCCCATCAGCATCACGGCCGTGCCGGCCATCCCCAGGTACATGCGACGCCTGCCTGGCTGCGCCATGCCTTCCTCCCGGTCATAGGGTCCTGTCCGAAACTGTGCGCATCCGGGGGGAGGGTGAAAGCAGCGGCGCATCGCTCGGCGCGCCACACGCCCCTGCCCACGGGGCAGGGGCCACGCGCGCACGCCGGACGCCGCGCGCTAGCGAGCGTCGAACAGCGCCTCGAAGAGCGTGCGCGGGTCCAGCCCGGGGGGCAGTCCGGAGACGCCGCCGTCGTTCACCTCGACCACCGCCCAGCCCCCGTCCTGGAGCATGGCCACGTCCAGGGTGATGAAGGGCGAGTCGATGCGCCGGGCCAGGGGCTCGAAGCCGGTGAAGTCCGGCACGTCGACGTCGAACTCGTGGTACGGCTCGGCGGCGAGGAGCCGGCCGCCTCCGAAGAAGAGCCGGAACTCGAGGTGGGCCGGGCCCGCGGGTGTCCGTCCGTACGTCTTGAAGGGGAGGAACTTCCGGACGACGAGGCCCCGCTCGAAGCGGTCTCCGCGCTCGTCGACGAGGTTGGCGCAAATCTGTTCGAAGCGCGCCTGCGTCGTGCCCTCGGGGATGAAGCAGGCGTCATCCCAGCGCTCCTTGGCCGACTTCACGTGGTCCTTCACCAGCCAGGGCTGCGAGCCGAGCGCCTGGGCCGCGTGCCAGGCTTCCGCCGCGTCCATGCCCTCCGTCCAGACGCTGCGGGCGGTGTAGCGGGAGAGCCGGGGGTACCAGTTGGGCAGGTAGAGCGCCGCCGCGTACTGCTCGGGCGTCGTCGTCAGCCGGTGCCCCAGCGCGGACACGGCTTCGTCCAGCGCGGTGTACTCCTCTTCCGTCAGCATCCAGCCGCGATAGAGGAGCCGGAGCCTGCCGCGCTCCGGGAGGGTGGAGAGCGCCTGCTCGGCATTGCCGGAGAGGAGGGCACCCAGGTCTGCCTGGTAGGTATCAACCCCGAGCGCTTCGGCCGCGTCGGCCTCCACGTCGAAGGGGTCGTCCTGGGTGGGATTCCGGCCGAAGAGGATGGCGCGCGCGTGAGACGGACGTCGGGAGCCTGGCATCCAGAAGCCTCGCATCAAGGGTGGCGGTGTGTGGGGGGCACCTCCGACGCGTGCGCGCGCGAACCCTGACACGGCCAGATGACGCCCTGTCCGGAGCGCTCTGGCCCGGTCCCCGCGCGGATTTCGCGGGGACCGGACGCGGGACGCTCAGTCCCCCAGCGCGTCGTACCGGACCAGCCGGAAGCGGGCGCCCTGCGCGTCCCGGATGCGGGCCGCCAGCTTCTCGTGCAGCTCTGGCGTCCAGGCGCTCCACCGCTGGAAGAAGGCCGCGGTGGCCGCCTTGTCTCCGCCGTGCTGGAGCGCGAGCACCTTCTCCAGCAGCGAGGTCACGACCGCCTGATACTTGTCGTACTGGATGCTCAGGCGCGCCGTCTGCGGGTCCGCCTGGAGCAGGCCGTGCTCCAGGAACCAGTTGAACTGCACCAGCTGCATGCGCTGGTAGGGCTGGTCCTCGCGCGGGCGCACGTTCTGGAGCGTGCGGCGGATGCCGGAGGCCTGCACCGCGCGCAGCCCGGCGGCGTCGAGCGTGCCCTTCTTGTGGAAGTCATGCAGCGAGAAGAGGCTCACCAGGTCCGCCTTCATCTCCTCCACGGCGCCCGCGTAGTCCTCCAGCGCGTCATCCAGCGTGCGCCCCTTCTGGTCCCGGTCCGGCCCCAGGTAGTGGCCCACCTCGTGCCAGAGGGTGCGCTGGAAGTTGCCTTCGGAGACCAGCTCCTTGGCGTGGGCGTCCACCACTGCGGCGCGCCAGATGCGCTCGTCGGACGCGAAGAGGTCCGGGTTCCGCATGATGTTCTCTCGCAGGAGGATGGTGCGGCCATAGCGGCGCGCGGCCAGCGCGTCGTTGGGGAGGATGCTCGCGGTGTTGGTGCCGCGCGACTGGCCGAAGTCGGCGATGACGTCGTAGACGCCCACGGGGATGTCCTCGCGCACGCGCTTCTTCGCGGCGTAGGGCAGCGCGTCCTCCACCGCCTGGAGCCCGCCCAGACGCTTGCGCAGCTCCTGCGTGGCCGCCTCATTGCTCAGCAGCACCGACAGGCTGTGGAACGCCTTCACGCCGAAGAGCGCGTCGTCATACGTCTCATACGCGCCCAACTGCACGTTGAGCTTCTGGAAGCGGCCCGTCACCCAGGCCGCGTCGCCGCTCTCGTAGTCGTTGGTGAGCAGGTCGCGCGCGCGGTTGCGCAGGTAGCGCGCCAGCTCCACGTCGCTGGCCTCCAGCCGCTGCGCCGCGCGCATCACCAGCCCGTAGGCCTTCACCAGCTCCGGCCCATAGGCCACGGCATAGGGCACCGCGTAGAGCGCCTTGGCGTCGGGCCGCTTCGCCTTCGCTTGCAGGGCCTGGCGCAGGCCCGGATGCAGCGTGTCCAGCACCGGGTGCGTCTGGAGGACCTTCACGTCCTGGCGCAGGTTGGCGGCCGTGGCGCGGCGAACCACCGTCTTCTCGCTCAGCAGGGACTGGCGCTCGCCGGGGTTCGCGGCCAGGAAGGCGTCCACCTCCGCCCGCGTGACGTCCACCGGGTACACGTTGCGCGCGGACACCTGCGCGTCCACCGGGAGGAACGCCTCTCGCGCGTTGCTCAGGGTGCTGGCGATGGGGCCCTGGTACAGGCGGTACAGCGTGAGCAGGTCCTGCGTGCGCTTGGGGCTGCCCAGCTTCTTGTCCAGCGCCTCCAGCTTCGCGCGAGCCGGGAGCGCCTGGTGGTGGCGTGAGGACTCGTAGAGCCCCTGGAAGATGGCGCCCACCTCCAGCAGGTCCTTCACCGCCGCCTGCTCGTCGGGCGTGAGGCGGGAGAGGTCCGGCGACAGGCGGACCTCCTGCGTCTTGGCGAGGACTTCGGCCACCTTCTCCTCTGGCCAGTAGCCCGGAGGCAGGGTGGGGGAAGGACGGCTGGGGGCGGCAGCTTGTGCCGACAGCGCCAGGAGAGCGGCGGCGCCCAGAGACAGCGCGTGGGGGATTCGCATGGCGCGCAAGACTGCCACGGAGGTGGGCGTATTCCCCACGGCTTCGGTTGGATTGCGTCACGCATGGGTGACGTCCTGTGCGCCGGGCAAGTCTTGCGCTACATGGTGCGCATGAAACTCAAACTTCCCTTGTTTATTTCGCTATCCACGGTTCTCCCGGCGCTGATCAGCTGTGGAGCCCCGACGTCCACGGACACCGCGCACGAGGCCGTCGTGCTCGGAACGCAGGCCCAGGCGCTGGCCACCGGTACGCCCGCCGCTGAGGGGGTGCTGTCCTTCCTCAACGATTACTCCATCTCCTACACCGTGCTGGACCTGGAGGTGCCGCTGGACGCCCCGGCGGCGCAGGCGCTGATTGACTTCCGCGAGGGGCCGGATGGCGTGCTCCACACGGGCGATGACCGCCGCTTCGTGAGCATCGAGCAGGTGGACGCGGTGCCGTACGTGGGCCCCGCGGCGCTCGCGGCGCTGGAGGCGTACGCCAAGGGCACGGGCCGCGTGGAGATGCCGGTCGACGGACACGTGGGGATCTTCCACG
The DNA here is from genome assembly GCF_006547365.1 of Myxococcus sp. AB056. Classification (NCBI taxonomy): domain Bacteria; kingdom Pseudomonadati; phylum Myxococcota; class Myxococcia; order Myxococcales; family Myxococcaceae; genus Myxococcus; species Myxococcus sp. AB056. The sequence goes on from NZ_VHLB01000042.1 coordinate 24,711, forward strand.
GCGTGGCATTCAACGTGGCGGAGGCCCGCCGCGCCATCCTCGCCGCGAACACGGAGAGCGCGTCGAACCTGGAGACTGTCGTCGGCATCCCCGCGGCGGCGGTGCAGAGCCTGGTCGCGGCGCGTCCCATCCTCCACATGGTGCAGCTGTCGCGGCTGGCGAACGTGGACGCCGTCACGATGGGGCAGCTCAAGGTCCACACGCAGCAGGCGGCCGAAGGTGACCCGTGCACGGGCCCTGGCATCTGTCAGCCCGGGCTCGTCTGTGAGGGCCGGCCCGGTGACGGCTCCAGCCCCTATGGCCGCTGCGTGGACAGCTCGCCCGTCGCGGGCAACGGGGACGTGTGCTCCCGCTTCGTGGCGTGCCCGTCGGCGGAGCTCATCTGCATCGGTCTGGCGTCCGGCTGGGTGGAGGGCTACTGCGCCCCGGCGTGGATGGGCGCCTCCTTCACCGAGTACTCGGACCTGCGGCTCCAGTCGACGAGCCCGCTGTTGACGGCGCCGCTCGTCGTGGTGGGGCTGGCCACGGTGCCCATGGACATCAACGTGGAGCTGGACATCGTCCACACCGCGCCGCACCGGCTGGTGCTGACGCTGGAGGACCCGGGTGGTGAGACGGCCCTGCTGTGGGACGGCCCGAACGAGGGCACGCCGCCTTCGCGCATCGTCGTGACGCGGGGCATTCCGCGCGACGGCAGCATCAACGGCCAGTGGAAGCTGCACGTCGCCAACCCGTCCGGCGTGGGCAGCGGCACGCTGCGCTCGTGGACGCTGAAGCTCACCAGCCGCTACGACTGAGCCGGCTGTTTCGCGGTGGGCCTTCGCGCTTCGAGGGCCCACCGCGCGTTTCACGGTGGCTACGCGGGCCGGCTGGCGTCCGCGTGTCGATGACGGCGTTCAGCGCCGGGTTGACGCGGTGGATGGCCTCCGTCGCCACCCGGAGCAGCTCGTCGGGCGTGACTTCCTTCCGGCGTACCTGAATCCCTCACAGGCGGCTCAGCCCGTCGCCTGGGTGCGCTCCTCCCGTTGTGCATTCACCAGCGACGCGTAGGTGCCCTGGCGCTCCAGCAGCTCCTGGTGCCGGCCGACCTCCACCACCTGGCCGGCCTCCATGACGAGGATGGTGTCGGCGTTGCGCACCGTGCTGAGCCGGTGGGCGATGACGACGCGCGTGCACTTCAGGGACGCCAGCGCCTGCTGCACGTGCGCCTCGGTGGTGGCGTCCAGGGCGCTGGTGGCTTCATCGAGCAGGAGGATGGCGGGCCTGCGCACCAGGGCGCGCGCCAGGGCCAGTCTCTGCCGCTGGCCACCGGACATGGAGAGGCCCCGGTCTGTCAGCGGTGTGTCGTACTGCATGGGCATGGCCATGATGTCGTCGTGGATGTGGGCCAGCTTCGCGGCCTCCACGACACGGTCCATGTCCAGGTCCGGGTCGCTCAGGGTGATGTTCTCCCGCAGCGATGCGTTGAAGAACGAGGCATCCTGCAACACCACGCCCAGTTGGCTGCGCACCGCGCGCAGGTCCAGCTCGCCCAGCTCCGCGCCGTCGTACCGGACGTGTCCGGAGGTGGGCAGGTAGAGCCCCAGCAGCAGGTGCGCCAGGGTGCTCTTGCCCGCGCCCGAGCGGCCGACGAGCGCCACCATCTGCCCCGGCTCCACGCTGACCGTCACGCCTTGCACCACCCAGGCGGAGTGGGGGTTGTAGCGGAAGCGCACGTCCTCCAGGGTGACGGCGCCGCGCAGCGTGGGCGCGCGGCCCCGGTGCGCCGCGTCTCGTTCGGGGGGCGTGTCGAGCACGTCGTTGATGCGCTCCAGGTAGGTGCTCAGGAACTGAAGCTGCCCGCCGGTGCCCAGCAGGTTGGACAGGGGCACCAGCAGCGCGGTGGCCAGCGCGTTGATGCTCAGCATCTGTCCCAGGGACATCGCGCCGTCCAGCACGCGCCACGCGCCCACGCACAGCAACACCAGGGGGGACACGCGGCGCAGCGTGCCCGTCAGCGCGTCCAGCCACGCGGAGAGGCGGCCTCGCTCCAGCTCCACGTTGAGCAGGTCCACGTAGAGGTTGGCGTAGCTGCCCACCATGCGGTCCTCCACGCCAAAGGCCTTGAGCGTCTGCATGCCGGACAGCATGGCCATCAGGTAGCTCTGGCTGCGCACGCCCATGTCCAGGCTGCGCGACAGGTGGCTGCGTTGTCTGGCCCGGGGCAGCGCGAACACCAGCACCTGCAACAGGCCCAGCCCCACCACCAACAGCCCCAGCGACGCATCCGCCACCAGCAGCAGGCCCAGGTAGAGGAGCACCAGCGCACCGTCGAGCGCGCTGGACAGCAGGCCGGTGGAGAGCAGCTCGCGGATGGCCTGCTGCGAGCCCAGCCGCGTCAGCAGGTCGCCCGCGGGCCGGAGCTGGAAGAACGGGTAGGCCAGGCTCACCAGGTGGTCCAGCAGTCCCTGCGTCATCTGCGAGTCCAGCCGCGTGCGCAGCTCCACCAGGAGCTGGCCTCGCACCACCGACGTGAGCAGCTCGAAGAGCAACACGCCCGCGAGCGCCGCGGACAGCACCCCCATCAGCGAGTAGTCCTGCCGAGGCACGACGCGGTCCACCACCATGCCGGTGAGCAGCGGCACCGCCAGCGTCAGCACCTGGAGCACGGCGGACAGCGCGAGCACCTTCACCAGCGTGCCGGCCTGCCGCTTCACCAGGGGCACCAGGTAGCGGTAGGGCCCGCGCCGCGTGTGGCCCGGCTGGAAGTTCTCGGACGGCTCCATCAGCAGGGCCACGCCGGTGAAGCACTGGCTGAACTGCTCCATGGAGACGCGGCGGCGGCCCTGGTCGGGGTCCACCACCTCGACCCAGCCGCGGCCCAGGCGCTCGAAGACGACGTAGTGCGTGAAGCGCCAGTGGAGGATGGTGGCCGGAGGAAGGAAGGGCAGCCGGTCCAGGTCCACGGAGATGGCGCGCACGCGCAGGCCCAGCTTCTGGGCCGCGGCCTTCAGCGCCTTCGCGCTGGCGCCGTCACGTCCGGGGCCTGTCACCTCGCGCACCGCGTCCAGGCCCATGTGGCGGCCGTGGTAGGCCAGCACCATGGCCAGACAGGCGGCGCCACAGTCCGTCATCGTCATCTGCCGCACTTCAGGCACGCGCTTGCGCAGGCCGAGCCTCCACCGGCGCTGGGGCTGCTGCGGCGCCGCGGCCGTCATGGCGGCACGTTTCCTTCCGGGGCAATGAGCGCCGGCCACGCCAGGACACCCATCGCCAGCGCGAGGCCGAAGACGAACAGGAGCGCGAACGTCCACCGCGTCCACTGTCCACCGATGCGCAGCAGGTCACCTTCGTCCTGCACGACGCGCTGGTAGTGCGCCAGGGCTTCCTTGCGGAAGATGGAGGGGCGGCCGTCGGTGGGTGGTTGCATCGCGGGGGGACGTTAGCGCATGGGGTGGGGGACTGGCCCTGGACTGAACCAGTCCCCCGCTGTGCTTTCGCTACATGCACACGTAGGGCGGGCACGGCGTGCAGTAGTAGCTGCCGAACTGCTCGCAGCTGTCCGCACCCGAGATGCTCTCCAGGACCTCGTCGCTCAATTCCAGCTCGGCGGCGGGGTTGGCGGGCAGGGATGCGCGCTCCTCAGACGACAGGCTGTTGAAGTACTCGGGGTCACGCCACGCACGGAGGATGTGTTCCTTCTTGCTCATGACTGCTCCTGGACAGGAAAGGGGGGACGAATCAGAGACAGTGCCGCGGCGGACACGGCGTGCACTGGGCGCTGGACTGGCCGGGCAGGCAGAAGTCGCCGCCGGTGATGACCTCCAGGAGGTCGTCCCCCAACTCCAGCTCGGCGGCGGGGTTGGCGGGCAGGGCCGCGCGCTCCTCCGACGACAGGCTGTTGAAGTACTCGGGGTCACGCCATGCACGGAGGATGTGTTCCTTCTTGCTCATGACAGCTCCTGGTTGCGGCTGGAGGGACAGCCATCCGGGGTGCCCAGCCCTTCACCTCGGACGATTCGTGGAGGCGCGACCGTCAGCAGCGAGGGCAACCGCTCCGGCATGGCCAGCCGCGCCAGTCCGTAGGCGATGCCCGCCAGGCCCACCATCATGCCCGGCGTCTCCGTGCTGCCTTGCAGGCCGAAGAGGTAGCCGTGTTCGGAGATTCCGCGCAGGATGCCGCCCGCCACCGCGTTCGTGCGCTCCTGGAGCTTCGAGTCCCCGAGCGTGGCCGCTGCTTCCAACAGGAAGTCCGCGTTGCCCAGGTCTCCGTGGCACAGACCGTGGTTGCGGCCGAACCCCCTCGCCAGGGTGGAGTCCAGCGCGATGGCAATCTCCTCGCGCACCCCTGCGTCGTCCACGAAGGGCAGCCCAGACAGTCGCGCCAGGCCAATGCCGGGGGCGCCGGTGCACCATGCCCAGAGGAAGTGTTCCGTCCCCTCCGCCGCCGCCGCCAGTTCCTTCGCGCCCGCGCGCAGGTCGGGCCAGTTGCGCTCCTCGGGTGTGTAGAGCCCGCGCTCGTACTCCATGCCCGCCACCGCGGCGTCACGCAGGCGCGTATCGCCCGTCCGCGCGAACAGCCGAAGCAGCGCCAGGCTGATGCCGGCGGCTCCGTGCGCCATGCCCGCGAGGTAACGGTTTCCGGCGGCTTCGCAGAGCCAGGCCGCGCCTCGGGCCTGGGGCGTGGACGTCTCCAGCAGCCGCCGGCCGCAGGCGTCCACCGTGGCCCACAACGTGTCTGACGGGCGGTGCTCACCGAGCACCAGCAGCGCCAGGAGGCAGCCCGCGGCGCCCGCGCCCACGTCCAGCACCGTGTCCTTCTCCACCAGAGGCCGCAGCCGCCGTACGTAACCCGCGGCCTCGTCCAGGAGCGCATCGTCCTTCCACAGCACGCCCAGGTGCGTCAGCGCGTAGAGGATACCGCCCCAGCCATTGAGGATGCCCAGCCCCACCACGCTGGCGGGCTCCTCCGCCAGGAGGCGCGCCTGGGTGCGCAGCGTGGCCCGCGCCAGCCGCGTGAAGCGCGCGTCTTGCGTGACGTCCCCCAGGTAGCCCAGCGCGAGCGCGATGCCGGCGCGCCCCTGGAACACGTCCGGCCCCGGAGAACCGAGCCGCCAGCCGCCGTCTCCCGCATCCAGGCCAAGCCAATGGGCTTCGTCGCGGCGCTCGAAGGCCAATGGCAGGAGCCGTTCACCCGCGCGTCGTGCTTCCGCGAGCAACGCTTCGCGGAGGCCGGGCTGAGGGTGCTCCCGGAAGGGATACGACGGACGCGCCACCGTCTGCGAGCTCAGCAGCAGGACATCCAGCGAGCGCTCCAGCACCCAGCGCTGCCGCGTCTGGTCCTCTGGCGACAGGCCCTCCAGCCGGCGGCGCACGCGCGCCATGCCCGTCTCCTGGAAGAAGTCCGGCAGGCGCTGGCCCGAGCCCGCCTCCAGGTCCTTCGAGTCGGCGCGAGCGGTGAAGTACGGCAGGTCTCCCCGCTCCAACTGCTCCGTCTCCAAAGGCACGAGCGCCGCGAAGTCCGGGGCAGGCACCACGACGCGCCACAGGTGGTCGAAGAAGCGTTGGCGCTCGAGCCCATCCGTCAGCGCGTGCGGGTGGTAGCTCTCGAAGAGGAGCGCGCCGTACACCGCCGTGTTGCGGAAGAGGACGCGCATGGGCACGTGCGCGAAGGCGGCCAGCGGCCCGTCCTCGGCGAGCAGCGCCTCGCGGTGCTCCAGCAGCAGGCCGTACATGCGGGTGAAGCCGTCGGCTAGCGCGTCGCGGTAGTCCTGCACGGACGCGGTTTCGCCCTCCAGGCGCGGCAGGTTGTTGGACCCGGGCAGCTCCACCGGCCGCCGCTCGAAGCGCATCCGGTCCGTTCCTCGCTCCGTCGTCATCAAGTAGGCCTGCGGCGTGAGCTGACCTGCCCGAGCGCTCAGTCCGCTCAGGTCCACACCGGCCTTCTTTCGCGTGCCCCAGAACTGCTGCGGCAGCAGCCCGCTGCGGAGCACCGACACTGGCGGCGCCTCCACCGCGTGCTCGGAGTCTCGAAGCGAGCGCGTGCCCGACAGCGGGTGGAAGAGCGTCTCCGCGTCCACCAGCACCGGGTGCTCACCGGCGGCGATGAGGTTCTCGAAGTGCAGGTCCGTGCCGTCCAGCGCGTGCATCAGCGCGACGTAGGCGCCCTGGCGTTCGTAGAAGCGCCGGACCTCCTCCGCTGACGCGCACGGCGCGGGGTCCACGTACTCCATCCACCCGTACTCGCCTCGGTCCAGCGCCTCCGCGCCCTTCATCGTGGGCGTGGCGCCGCGCGCGTTGAGCCACGTGAGGAGCTGCTGGAGCCCGGCCTCTGCTCCCAGTGAGCGCGGCTTGTAGACAATCCGCAGCCCGGACTCGAAGCGGAGGATGAAGACGCCCTGGCCGCCCCGGTGCGGGTCGGAGAAGCCGCCGCGTGCCTCCACCAGCGCGCCGGGGGACTGGCCCGCGTTGAACCGCTGCCAGAGCAGGGGCGCGTCCCGCGTCAACCGCTTCATCAGCCCCAGGCAGTTGGACTCCCACTCCGCGATGCGCAGCACGACGCAGCGGGCCAGCACCGGGTAGCGCTCCAGGATGTCCAGGGCGACCTGCGGCTGGCGCAGCCGCCTCGTGAAGTCCTGGAAGCGCGCCTCCGGGGTGTCTCCCGCGAGCAGGCCCTCCAACTGGGCGGCATGGAGCTCCACCACCATGGCACGGCCCAGGACTGGTGCCAGCACCTGGGGCAGGTGGCCCAGCATCGTGGAGACGACGACGCTCGGCTCCAGGTCGAGCCCTGGCGCGGCGTGCTTCATGGGCTTCAGCGCGGCGGTGAGCTGCGTCACGGCGCGCGACACCAGCGGCTCCACCAGCGGCAGGAAGGCCGAGCGGTCCGGGCCCTCCGTGCGCTCGGGCCAGGGGACGGGCGCGTGCGAGGGCTCCGCGTAGGTGTGCTCCAGCACCTGCACCCAGCCGGGGACTTCAGCAGGCGGGGTCCAAGGCGCCTCGGTGGGTACTTCCAGCAGCGTGAGCAGCTCCGCCTCGGTCAGTCCCGACGATTGCAGCCTGCGCTGCCACCAGTCCGCCTGTCCGAAGGGCTCCTGCTGACGCCATGCATCCAATCGCTTGCGCGCCGCAGCGGATGTGTCTTGTTGCGTCGTATTGGATTGGAGAGTGAATTCGGCCCGCTCGGTGAGTGTGGTGGCCCGTGCCCAGCGTGCGAACCGGGACGGAGTGTTGGCTCCCGGCATCGCCTCGTCCTGCCTCTGCGTGATTTCCACGCGGTCCTCTCGTTTCCTGGGCAAAACCCGGTGAGCTGGCTTCGTTGGAGTAGCAGGGAGATGACTGTGATACAGGTAAGTCATTTCATCTTTGCCTGTCAATGCTGGGCGCCCGTGTTCGGCTGGCATGCAATCCACGCGGGACGGTGGGAGTGATTTGTACGACGCGCTCATCATCGGCAGTGGCGCGGGCGGTGGGCCGCTAGCGTTGAAGTTTTCCCAAGCAGGGCTCCACGTACTGGCCCACAGCTTCCGGAGCGCGGACCCCATCGTCCGCCGCGTCCAGGCGGGGGATTTCGCCTGAGCTGGGGCAGGGGGAGGCCGCCTGCCACGCGACGGTGCGCGCTCATGGCCGTTGCGCGATGCATTCTCGGGGCGTAGGGAAGCAACGCCCCATGTCCGCCACCGCCCAACTGCTCGAAACCGTCCGGAAGGAAGCCAAGCCGGGAATCTGGTCCAACGGCGTGAACCTCGCCCGCTCCGGAGTCGTGGTGCTCCAGTCCCAGAAAGGGGGCGAGCTGGAGCTGAGGGTCCGCGCCAAGGGGCGCCCGGTCGCCCTCACGGTCGTCCTGTACCCGAACGACGACGCCTGGGAGTGCGACTGTCCCAGTCAGGTGGACCCCTGCGAGCACGTGGTGGCGGCGGCCATCTCCATCCAGCAGGCGGAGAAGCAGGACACGCCCATGGAGACGGCGGCCACCCGCTGGGCCCGCGTCGTCTACCACTTCACCCGCGTGGACGGCGGCCTGGAGCTGCGCCGCTCCATCGTCCAGGTGGACGGCACGGAGACGCGGCTGGAGGGCAGCCTGACGTCGTTGATGGCCCGGCCCGCGGAGGCCGCGAAGCTCCAGGTGGAGAACGCGGACCTGCTGGCCGACCGCATCCTGGAGCAGCGGCGCACACGGGGCACCCTGACGCCGGAGACGCTGGAGGCGGTGCTCAAGGTGCTGGAGTCGGCGCGCAACGTGCTGCTCGACGGGCGCCCGGTGGCGGTGTCCGACGAGCAGGTGCTGCCACGCGCGGTGGTGGAGGACCGCAGCGGCCAGATTGTGGTGACGGTGAGCAAGGACCCGCGCGTCCAGGAGGTGGTCAGTCCCGGGGTGGCGCTCGCGAGCGATACGCTGGTCCGCCTGGGCGAGACGGCCATGTCCGGCCCCTGGCTGCAGAACCTGCCCATCGTCCGCACGTACTCGGCGGACCACCTGGGTGACCTGACCTCCAAAATCATGCCCGAGCTGGGCCGCCGCCTGCCGGTGGAGGTCCGCAGCAAGCGGCTGCCGCGCCTGGACCGCGAGCTGAAGCCGCGCATCCTGCTGGAGCTGAACCAGCTCGACGCCGGCCTGTCCGTGCTGCCCACGCTCGTCTACGGCGCGCCGCCGGTGGTGCGCATCGACAACGGGCGCATGGTGTACCTGCGCGGCGCGGTGCCGCTGCGCGACGAGGCCGCCGAGCAGCGCCTCATCCACCAACTGCGCGACGAGCTGAACCTGGTGCCCGGCCGCCGGCTGACGGTGCAGGGCTCGGAGATGGTGCGCTGGGCGGACAAGCTGCGGCGTTGGCGCGGCGACCTCGCCGGTGACGCGGCGGGGCTGGTGAGCCCCGACGTCAAGCTGCGCCCGTCGCTCCACCTGGAGTCCAGCGTCACGGGGCAGGGCGTCCCCGACGTGCGCTTCCAGCTCTCCTTCCAGGTGGAGGGGGCCAAGGGCGAGGTCAAGGACGTGGACGCCGCCGCCGTCATCCGGGCGTGGACGGAGGGGCTGGGGCTGGTGCCTCTGGACGGTGGTGGCTGGGCGCCGCTGCCCCGGGCCTGGCTGGACAAGCACGGTCAGCGCGTGGCGGACCTGCTCAACGCGCGGCAGGAGGATGGGAAGGTCTCCAACCACGCGCTGCCGGAGCTCACCGCGCTGTGCGAGACGCTGGAGCAGCCGCCTCCGCCGGGCCTGGACCGGCTGGCGCCGCTCATCTCCGGCTTCGAGAAGCTGCCCCCGCCCGAGCTGCCGGCGGAGCTCAACGCCACGCTGCGCCAGTACCAGCTCCAGGGCGTCAGTTGGCTGGGCTTCCTGCGCGGCGCGGGGCTGGGCGGCATCCTGGCGGACGACATGGGTCTGGGGAAGACGCTCCAGACGATTTGCGCCCTGGGGCCCGGGTCGCTCGTGGTGTGCCCCACCAGCGTGCTGCCCAACTGGGCCGCGGAGCTGAAGCGCTTCCGCCCGTCGCTCAAGGTGTGCGTGTACCACGGGCCCGGCCGCGCGCTGGAGCCGTCCGCCGACGTGACGCTCACCACCTACGCCATCATGCGCCTGGACGCGGCGGTGCTCGGCGCGAAGACGTGGGACTCGCTGGTGCTGGACGAGGCGCAGGCCATCAAGAATCCGGACAGCCAGGTGGCGCGCGCGGCCTTCGGGCTCAAGGCGAACTTCCGGCTCGCGCTCAGCGGCACGCCGCTGGAGAACCGGCTGGAGGAGCTGTGGAGCCTCATGCACTTCACCAACCCGGGCCTGCTCGGGGGGCGCAAGCACTTCGAGGACAAGATTTCGCGGCCCATCTCCGAGGGCCGGCAGGACGCGGCCGAGGGGCTGCGGCGCCGCATCCGCCCCTTCGTGCTCCGGCGTCTGAAGCGGGACGTCGCGCCCGAGCTGCCGCCGCGCATCGAGTCCGTCATGCACGTGCAGATGGATGAGCGTGAGCGCTCCGTCTACGACGCGGTGATGGCGGCCACGCGCAAGGAAGTGGTGGCGCTGCTGAACGAGGGCGGCAGCGTGCTCAAGGCGCTGGAGGCCCTGCTGCGGCTGCGTCAGGCCGCGTGTCACCCCGCGCTCGTTCCGGGCCAGCGGGCCAGCACGTCATCCAAGGTGGAGACGCTGGTGGACGCGCTGGAGACGGCCGTCTCGGAAGGCCACAAGGCGCTCGTCTTCTCGCAGTGGACGTCGCTGCTGGACCTCATCGAGCCGCGCCTGAAGGCGGCGGGCATCGGCTTCGGCAGACTGGACGGCACCACGGCCAACCGCGGCGAAGTCACCGAGCGCTTCCAGTCCCAGGAGGGCGAGCCGGTGCTGCTCATGTCCCTCAAGGCGGGCGGCACGGGCCTCAACCTCACGGCGGCGGACCACGTCTTCCTGGTGGACCCGTGGTGGAACCCGGCGGCGGAGGCGCAGGCCGCGGACCGCGCCCACCGCATTGGCCAGGAGCGCACGGTGATGGTGTACCGGCTCGTGTCCCAGGGCACCGTGGAGGAGCGCATCCTGGGGCTCCAGGAGAAGAAGCGGGCCATCTTCGAGGCGGCCCTGAGCGAAGCCGCCGCCGCGACGGCCATCACCCGGGAAGACCTGCTCGAACTCTTCTCATGACGGGCGCAGTCCTTCTTTTCGCAGTGGGGTTCCTGACGATGCTTCCCGAATCCGCCGACGCCCGGCACCAGGCCGCCGCCACGCTGCACGCGCTCATCCAGCAGGAGTGGCAGTACCAGTTGGAGCACAGCCCGACGTACGCGTCGGCGCAGGGCGACCGGCGCTGGAACGGCCGCTGGGATGACCTGAGCCTCGAGGCCATCGAGGCGGACCACCAGCACAACCTCCAGGTGCTCGCGAAGCTGAAGAAGGTGGACCGCAAGGCGCTCTCCGCCGCGGACCAGCTCAACTACGACCTGTTCCGCCGCGACTACGAGACGTGGGTGGAGGAGCACCGCTTCAAGACGTACCTGATGCCGGTGAACCACATGGGCGGCATCCCGGAGGGCATCAAGCAGCCGCCGGGTGTGCAGACGGCCTACCAGCTCGCGGACAACCTGCGCTTCGAGACGGTGAAGGACTACGAGGACTGGGTGGCCCGGCTCCAGGGCTTCTGCACCTACGTGGACCAGGTGCTGGCGCTGCTGCGCGAGGGACTGCGTGAGAAGCGCATCCACCCCCAGGTCGTCCTCCAGCGGATTCCGCCGCAGGTGGCGAAGCAGCTCGTGGCAGACCCGGTGGACAGCGGCTTCTTCGCGCCGTTCCGCCGCTTCCCCAAGGGCATTGCCTCCGCGGAGCAGCAACGCCTGTCCGCGGCGGGCCGCGCGGCGATTTCGCAGGGCGTGCTCCCCGCGCTGAAGCGCTTCCACCAGTTCCTCACCGAGGAGTACGTCCCGAAGGGCACGGAGGCGGTGGGCATCTGGCAGATGCCCGACGGCGCGGAGCTGTATGCCTTCCTCGCGCGCAAGTTCACCACCACCGGCCTGGGCGCGGAGGAGATTCACGCGCTCGGCCTGGCCGAGGTCCAGCGCCTGCGCGCGGAGATGGAGGCGGTGAAGGCCCAGGCGGGCTTCAAGGGCACGCTGGCGGAGTTCTTCCGCTTCCTGCGGACGGATGCGCGCTTCTATGCCCGGGACGGGGACGAGCTGCTGATGCGCTACCGGGCCTTGTCCAAGCGCATCGACCCGTCGCTGGTGCGGCTGTTCAAGACGCTGCCCCGGCAGCCCTATGGCGTGGAGCCGACGCCGGAGGCCATGGCTCCGGACGCGACCACCGGCTTCTATTACCCAGGGGCGTCTGATGGCTCGCGGCCGGGCACGTACCTGGTGAACCTGTACCGGCCAGAGACGCGCCCCCTGTGGGAGATGGTGCCGCTCACGCTGCACGAAGCCGTGCCCGGTCACCATCTGCAGACGGCCCTGGCCGCCGAGCAGCCCGGCCTGCCCGAGTTCCGCCGCTACGGCTACTACGTGGCCTATGGCGAAGGCTGGGCGCTCTACTGCGAGACGCTGGGCGACGAACTGGGCCTGTACACCAGTCCGTACGACAAGTTCGGCCAGCTGGCCTACGACATGTGGCGCGCGGTGCGGCTCGTCGTCGACACCGGCATGCACGTGAAGAAGTGGACGCGGCAGCAGGCGCTCGACTTCTTCATGGAGAACTCGCCGCGCCAGGAGCTGGACACCACCAACGAGATTGACCGCTACATCGCCTGGCCGGGGCAGGCGCTGGCGTACAAGGTGGGGCAGCTCAAGATTCGCGAGATGCGCACACGCGCGGAGCAGGCCCAGGGCCCGGGCTTCGACGTGCGCGAGTTCCACGACGTCGTGCTGCTCGACGGCTCCCTGCCGCTGGACATCCTCGAGGCGCGGGTGCAGGCGTGGGTCCAGGCGCGGCAGCGTGGGGCCGCCGCGCCCACGCCTCAGCGCGCGGACTGAGGCGCGCGCGGCGTCACTGCGCGGGAGGGGCCAGCCGGCCGTACTTCTTCATCACCTGGATGAGCCGTTCCTGGGGCAGGCCGAAGACGCGGCTGCCCTCCGCGCCCGTCATCGTGTCGGAGGCCAGCATCGAGTTGAGGATGGCCTCCTGCGTGGCCTGGATGGTGGCCTCGAAGAGCGGCGTCATCCGCTCGTTGTCGAGCGCCGACACGCTGGCCACGGCCGTGCCCGCGGGCGGCTTCAGGCGCTGCGTGGAGAAGGCCACGAAGATGTCGCCGGAGGAGTTGGCCCCGAGGCCTCCCATCTTCCCGATGCCCAGCGGCACGCGCTTCGCCAGCCGCTCCAGTTGATGCGGCAGCAGCGGTGCGTCTGTCGCCACCACCACGATGATGGAGCCGGCACCTTCGGGCGTTCGAGGCTGGGTGTCGCCGCGTGACGCCGAGCAGGGCGGCACGTCCTTGAACATGCCGGGGCTTGGCTTCTTGGGCCCGGTGTAGCAGGGGCGCAGGTCGTTGATTTCCTCGCCCACCGGAACGCCCTCCACGGTGAAGAGGTGGCGCGCGCCGTAGTTGCACTGCAACAGCACGCCCACGGTGTAGCCGCCCTCGGACTCGGGCAGCTTGCGCGACGCGGTGCCGATGCCGGCCTTGAAGCTGTGGCACACCATCCCCGTGCCGCCGCCCACCGAGCCCTCCGCGACGGGACCGCTCCTGGCGCTGTCGAGCGCGCGGTGGGCGTGCGTGGCCTTCACGTGGAAGCCGTAGATGTCATTCAGCAGGCCATCCCACGTCTCCGCGACGACGGGCAGCCCCAGCTCCCACTCCAGCCCTCGCTTCATCGCCCAGGAGATGACGGAGTCGCGCACGGTGCCCACGTCATTGGTGTTGGTGAGCATGACGGGACCGGCGAGCTGGCCGGACTCGGTGAGCCAGTGGGAGCCCGTCATCTCGCCATTGCCGTTGAGGGCGTAGATGGCGGCGAAGACGTCCTCGGACACGCCGTTCTTGCCGCGAGGCAGCACGGCGGTGACACCGGTGCGCACCGCGCCCTTGCCGCGTGGGCCGCGGGTGTCACCCGAAATCAGCGTCGTGTGGCCCACCTCCACGCCGGACACGTCGGTGATGGCGTTGTTCGGGCCGGATTCGCCGCCGAAGGTGATGCCCAGGTCGCGGGCGCGGGGCCTCGTCTGGGTGGACTGGGCTTCCGCTGGAAGGGAGCACAGCAACAGACAGGACACGACGCCCAGGCGCAAAGGGAGACGGAACGGGTTCATGGCGTGGCGTCATATCGCGACCGCTTCGGGGCCCCAACGGGTGGTCCTGTCTGGCCATGTCCGTTGTCTCCCTGCCAGTATCTCCCTGAGTCCCCTCACCGTCGGGAGGCTGTCGGGCTGCACATGGCCGAACACGAAGACCTTGATGCGTTGTGGCGCAAGGCGCGGCCGGACGACCTCGCCTCGTTGCGGCGGCTGGATGCCGCGCTGGTTCGTTCCGGCTACCAGGTGGAAGGAAAGACGGTGCGCGAGTGGATTGCCGCGCTCGCCGGAGACCGCATCCGCTGGTTCGACGGCAGGGATGCACATGACCGCGTGTGCCAGGCGGGGCTCGCGGCGGTGCCCGCGCTCATGGAGGCCCTGGCGCGAGCGGACCAGGAGGCTTCCTGGCAAGCCACGCGCAACATGCTCGGGCAGTGCGTCACGGCGCTGGGCACCATCGACCCGCTCCCCACCTGTGCGATTCCGGCGCTCCTCGACGTGCTCCGCCAACCCGTGGCGCGGGTCCGGCGAATGGCGTTGGCGGTGCTGACGCGCATGCGCCCACGCGCCACCCCCATGGCCCTGCGCGCCGTCCTGCCGTGTCTCAAGGAGCGGGGTGACGCGCCGACGCGGCAGCACGCGGCGCAGGTGCTGGCGGCGATGCAGGACCCGTTGCCGGAGGAGGTTCGCGTCGCCGCGCTCGCGTTGCTCGGGGATGCCCACCGCGCGGTGCGCCGGGAGGGGATCCATGTCCTCGCTCGCTTTCCGCGCGACGAAGAGGTCCTCACCGCGCTGGAGGAGCAGGCCATCGTGGACGATGAGAATCGGAACGAGGCCCTGCGCGTGCTGTCGCTGCTGGCGCCGGCCCGAGCGATTCCAAGACTGCTCGAAGTGGCGAGTAGCGCGAGGTCGCGCCGGCAAGAAGACGGGCCGCCTCCGCCTTCCTGGCGGGGCCCGCTCGGTGAGACCCGACGGCTCGAAGACGGGAAGCGAGCCCTCTTGTTCATCGCCCGGCTGGGTGTCCGGGGCGCAGAGGCGCTGGCGCCGCTCGACACGCTCCGGGCCGTCGAGGTCCTGGCACCCTATGTGGACGCCGTCATGGACGACATCACGCGCGCGGTGCTGCGACAGCAAGCGCCGCCCTTGAGGACGGACCGTTTCCAGGAGCCGCTCTGCGCCGCGCTCTTGACGGACGTGGCGTGGCCCGTCGAGCGCACCGAGGAGCCGTCCCTGGCGCTGCGCCCGTGGCTCGAGTCCCTGGCCGCCTTCGGTACCGAGGTGGAGGTGCGCGTGGCGCTCGCCGCTGCGAGGCGTGTGTTGTGGATGTGGGAGTCCCAGGACCCGAACAACGACTGGTCGCGCCGCGCCGTCATGGCCATGGACCGTTGGCTTTGCGAGCCTTCGGAGGAGCACGCGGCGCAGGTGGCCGAGGTGGGAAATTTCACCCCCAGCCAGTTCTGCGCGCCGGATGCCTTCTCCGCCGCCTGGGCGGTGAACTACGCCTGCGGGTGTGTCCCTCGGCCATCCGCGCCCGTCGCCCCGCGCCGGACTGAAGAGGCCCCCCTGGGCGCGTGCGTCCATGCCGCGTGCCGGGCGCTGAGCCGCCGGTCGGTCATCACCTTCGCGCTGGGCGCCAGCGAGGAGTCTCCGGAGCCGCTCAGCCCGCATGAGTCAGCACGACAGGTCCATCGCGCCATCGTGGACGAGGTGCTGCCCTGGGCTTGTGGTGCCTGGGACCCCGTGAAGGACACGCCACGGCTGCGCAAGGCGCTGCGCGCGGATGGCTGGCGCATCCCCGGCGCGTCCTGACTTGACGCGTCCGGCTGTCCGCGGGTGTGCAGTGGCCGTGTGACCGCCGGGCCGGGGAGTGTGTGCTCGCCTGACGCTGACGCATGTGAATGCCCCTGAGCGCGCGAGCGGTCCACGGGGGCAGGTGACAACCCGTTGGCCACAGGTCTGAGGTCCGGCCCCGTGAATCATGGGGGCGTCCATGGCGTGGAGGGGAGGGGGCGGAGTCCAGCGGTGGTGGGCCGCCCTGCTGTGGGGGACGTGTGTCCTGTCGGCGGGCGTCGTCCGCGCGGACGGGTGGCACGTGGAATACGACGCGCCGATTCCCCTCTTCCTGGACCGCAGCTACATCCTCGACTCCCCCAATCGCATCCGCCGTCAGGGGGCGCCGAACTCCCCGGAGAAGCTCATCTTCGAGGCGCAGGTGGCGCCCAACCTCTTTTTGCCGCAGCTCCATCACGGAGACTTCACGCGGCCCGGCGGTGAGTATTTCCTGTCGCTCATCATCACCCCGGCGGTGCAGCTACGCATCGTGGACACGGCGAGCGACCCCGCCATCCCGCCGTCCTTCATCGCGAAGGCGACGTTCCAGGTGGCGCACCTGCGACCGCTGGCGAAGCCTCGGGCAGAGGGCGCGGCGGTGCGGGGATTGGCGCTCGGACTCAACGTCATCGTGGCGCACTACTCGAATGGGGAGTCCGGGTGCTTCTACAGCAACCAGACGCGCGGCGAATCCGGGTGCACGCCGTCGGAAGGACAGCTACCGCTGAACGAGGTGTCCGGCAGCTTCACGACGAACCTCTTCCGCATGGAGTTCCACAGCCGGCTGGCTTTCGACGTGGAGCCGGACCTGCGCAACGCGTGGTTGGTTGGCGGGTTCGCCGCCTTCGAGCTGAATACCTCCATGGGCCCTGGCCGCATCACCCACGCCCAGCGAGTCGTCTACGGTGACGGACACTGGGCGGCCGGCGTCATGGGCCAGCGCACGTGGAGCAACCACCGCTTCCCGTTGGAAGTGTCCGTGTCGCAGCCCTTTGGGGAGACGCCCTCGCAGCGGGCCACGTGGAAGGCTGAGTTCGGCGTCTACCCCCGGTGGGGCGCGGGCTTCGGCGTCTTCGCGCGGTACGTGAAGGGACAGGACTACTACAACATCCTGTTCCTGGAGCCGGTGGCGCTGTGGCAGTTCGGGCTCGCCTTTGAGCTCAACCCCGGCGCGCGACTGCGGGCGGCCGAGGAAGGTCGGCCGCCCGGGTTTCCTTGAGCTGCGTTAGGGCAGGCGCGCGTCGAGCCACGTCAGGTGCGCGTCGATCGTCTCCGCCACCGCCTGCGCCTGGTCCGACGCGCTGGGGTCCGTGTAGGGATTGCCAATCTCCTTGTGCTGCCACTTCACCCAGGTCTGCTTGTACCAACCCCAGTCGAGGTTCGTGCCCGTCGAAGGCGGGGAGCTGCCCGCGTAGCCGGAGAAGGCGCGGATGCCCGTGGCGGGAGCGACTTCCTGGCCTCCCACCACGTGGAAGATGTGGAGGCTGTTGCGGCGGGGGAACTGGGCCGTCAGGTTCGTGGCCCACGCGCCATAGAAGGTGCCCCAGGGCCGCACGGGGTTGTTGATCTTGCTGTCGAAGGTCCCCAGCTCACCCTGGCTGTTGCGGCACACGCCGTCGAATGACGACACGTAGATGTCGATGCCGTCGAGCGCCGTGTTCGCGCGGAGCGCTTGCGCCATGCGCATCATCAAGCAGCCACCGCGAGAGCTGCCCGCCAGGTAGATGGCGCGCGTCTCCGGACGGACCTGCGCCTGGAGCCAGTTCGAGAAGCCGTTCACGATGCGCTGCTTCGTGTCGCTGTCGAACAGGTGGTCGAAGTTGGCGTCGTTGACGACGGACAGGTACGTCTTCCCGCTGGGAAACAGACCCAGGGCGCGCAGCTTCATGGCCAGCGAACGGCCGTCCAGGCTCACGTTGGGACAGGAGACGCTGTCACAGGACGCATCCCAGTTGGAGGACTGCCCGGTGACGCCGCTGGAGTGGCCGCTGCTCGAAATTTTCTGGCCCGCGGACATGAGGACCAGGGCCTCGCGCACGGCAGGCGCGTCCACCTCCGCGATGCGGATGTTGTGGAGCGCGAGGTCAAAAGCGCCCGCCGCGCGGAAGTGCTCGAATCCCGCCGCCGCTTGATAGGCCCCCGAGCTGTTCCTGTAGACGACGCGCCGGGACACCACCGTCTCGCTGCTGCCGCTGGGATACGTCAGCGCCTGGGCCTGGGCGTCCTGCGCGCCCTCGGGTTCGAGCGCGGACGGGGCCGGCTCCATGGGGCCCCCGCAGCCCGCGAGGGCACCTGTGAGCAGCAGGGCCAGGTTCAGCCTGGAGAAGACACGACGAGCGACGCGTTCGGTGCGGACCATGGTGTGCTCCGAGGGCGGAGGGAGGTGCATCGGCACGCCCTGGGCACGCCCCCTGGGCCCAGGTCGAAGTCGAAATGGTCAGGGCACGCTCACGGTGGCTCGGGCCAGGGCGAGCCAGGAGCTGCGCCGGCCCAGGGCCTTACCCATGTGGGTGCTCTTGGGCGGCGCGTCCGGCAGCGCGACAGCCAGGGACACGCCTTCACCGTCCCGGTATTTGAGGATGCGGTGGTTCTGGTCGTCGGCGATGTAGAGCGTTTCGCTCTCGGCGTCCCAGAACAGCCCGTTGGGGTCGCCGTCCAGTGGGATGGCTTTGGGGTCCCGCTCCACGGGCGCATCCTCTCCCGGGCCGTCGGAGGCGGCGTCAGAGCAGCGCACGAGGGGGCGCAGGGCAAGGAGGGGCAACAGGGGCGCGCGCATGGCCGACTTCTTACTCACGGGACGGTGAATGTTGGCTGCTTTCCCCGTCTAGAATGCCTCGCCCACGTTCAAATAGAAGCTGGGTTCGCTTCCGTAGGCAATATCGAGCCGGATATTGACGGGGACGTCTGTCATGGGCGCGAAGCGCAGCCCTGCGCCAGCCGCGGGTTTGATGTCACGCATGTCAAAGTCGCGTGGGCTGCGTGCCACCGTCGCCGCGGAGACGAAGGCCACGGCGCCCAGTCGCCAGAAGAGGGGCGCGCGGTACTCAACCTGCGCGCCCAGGTGCTGGCGCTCGCGGAAGCGCCCCTCCAGGTAGCCTCGGCTCAACTCCATCCCTCCCAACCGTCCCGTGTCATAGAAGGGCGGTTCACCGTCGCGCAGGTCGACGAGTCCCTGCATCGCGAGAACGTGCCGCTGCCCCCATGGAAGTGTGAGGTAGCGCCGGACATCCAACCGCAGCACATCGAAGACGTAGTCGGAGCCCCACGCGTCCCGGGCCCGGCGCAGGTTGAGCCGCGCCACCAGGCCTGTCACCGGATTGAGCGTGTTGTCCCGTGAGTCATAGAGGGCGGTGAGCCCGAATTGAACCGTCGAACCGCCCTCGGCGCCCGTCATGTGCCGCACCGCCCCGTCCTCCGCGACATAGGTGAAGCGCGCGTGCTGATAGCGCACGGTGGGGCCGACATAGAGGCGGGGGGCGATGCGCCACTTCGGACTCAGTTCAAGCTCGAAGAAGATGGGGGTGAAGTCCTCCTCGTCCTCCGCCCGCGTGCGTGCGCCCATGCCGAAGAAGCGGTCCGGGAAGCGCGCCGCGCTGGCGGTGGCCGTGAGGTTCAGCCGGTCGTCGAGCAGATTCACGTCCGGCTGGAGGAGGAGGGTGAACTGGCCACGGGTGCTCGCGGCGGCGGCCAGCATCACCTGGGACTCCCTGCCGCCTCGCGACGCCGGGGGCTGATAGATGAGCGATGCCGCGCCGCCCAGGAGGAAGCTCGTCTCAGGCTGGTAGGCGGGCAGCGCGAAGGGGACGACGCTGAAGCGCCCCTCCGGTGCTTCCTCGGGAGTGGCCACGAGCAGGACGCCGAGGACGGCCGTGAGGAGCGGTGTCATGGCGGGGCCTCAGACATTTTCGTCGAGCCAGTCGAACAGGCGCGCTTCGGCCAGCGCCGTGGACGCCGCCTGGCAGTGCAGGGGCGCGGCCTCTTCGTGGGTGAACATCATCAGGTGCTTGGGGCCCCGGAGCGCGTCGTAGAGCTTCTGAGATTGGCCGGGCGAGGCATCCTCCGCCTCGCCCTCCATGATGAGCACTGGGCAGCGGATGCGGTCGACGATGGCCTCGTTGGTGAACTCCTCCAGCTTGCGGAAGAGCTCCGACGGCGACCGGGCGCCATGCTTCCAATACACGTCACGCAGCCAGTACTGGGCGGTGGGCCAGCGGTCCGCGAGCGCGGTAATCGCCTGGTCGAACTGCTCCGGGTGCGACTTCAGCAGTGCCAGCGAGCCCGGGAGGAAGCGGTTGAAGTGCGAGCTGGTGGACTCCCACCAACTGAGGACGCCGGGGTTGGCGATGCACAGGGCGATGCGTGGCTCGAACGCCGCCGCCCGAGGCGCCAGGGCGCCGCCGAATGACAGGCCCATGAGGAGGATGCGGCGAGGGTCCACCCCGCTGATGCGCTCGGCCGCGTCCACCACGGGGCTGACGGCCTTCTCCCAATCCGGCCGGAAGCTCAGCCGGTGTTCCCGCAGCGAGCGGCCCTGGCCCGGGCCGTGGAACATGAGCACGTGGTAGCCGCGCCGGGCAGCGCCTTCCCAGACCCACTTCGTCTCCTCCGGCCACGCATGCAGCCCCTGATGGAGGAGGATGACGGGCGCGCTGGGCTTCGCGTGCGGCGAGCGCACGAAGTACGCCGCCAGCGTGGTGCCCTCGTAGGGGATGGCCAGCGGCTGAATGTCGTAGCCGAGCAGCCCGTTCGACTTCTCGAAGGTGGTGGCCGCCTGTCGCGTCACCTCGAGCGTCCGCGGGTCCTCCAGGTCCGTGTAGTGCATCGTCGCCGCGCGGTAGTAGTTCGCCGCGCGCGCGTAGGCTTGGCCGGCGCTCAGGAGGTGACCCTTGGACTCGGCGTTCTGGGCGTGGCCGTGGACCCGCCGCGCCGTCTGGGTCCACGCTTCGAACCAACTGCGCTCGTCCCCGGGCTGGATTCGGCTGGCCGTCTCCAGCACGTCCCCCACGTCGCTCTGGCCGTGGGTGGCATGGCTGAGGAACCAGAGCACCTGGTTGTCCATCAGCCCGTCCCCCGTGAGGCGGATGTCGTACCAGGCGTCGCTTCGGGGGTTGATGCCCTGCACGTCCTTGGACACCGGTGCCAGCGCGCTCCGCAGCCCCAGCGCCGCCGCCGCGCCGCCCGCAAACAGCCCCGCTCCCATCAGCACGCCTCGTCGGGAGGGTCTTCCTGCGGTAGGTTCGCCTTCGGGCTTGACCATGGGATTCAATCTCCTGGGTTAACCGGTTGATTGAATCAATAGATTTAAAGTTGCCCGCGCCTGTCAAGCGTCGGCGCGGAGTCACGTCGTTTCAGGGGTTTGCAGGGATGGGGACCAAGGAGCAGGAGGCCCGGGAGCGCATTCTCCGGGCGACCATCGTGTGCATCGGCCGGGACGGACTCGATGCGACGGGCATCCGGGAGATTGCCCGCGAGGCGCAGGTGAACAGCGCGGCCATCAGCTACTACTTCCGGAGCAAGGAGAAGCTGGTCGCCCTGGCGCTGGAGCAGACGCTGGACCAGGCCTTCGGGAACGTCCTGGAGGACTTCGATCGGCTCCGGTTGGAGGGCCTGGGCATTCGCGAGGCGTTCGAGACGCTGCTCGAGGATTTGATGAGCAACTCGCTGCGCTACCCGTACATCGCGCACGCGCACTTCCACGACGCGCTGGCCCATCAGCGCTATGACAGCTCCGCCATCCAGCGCCTCAATGCATTCCTGGCCGAACTGGCCGGGCGGCTGGCGCCGGGGGCGCCGCATCTGCCGGAGAACCGGCTGCGGATGGCGCTCACCCAGGTCTGGGCCTCCCTGAGCCTGCTGTCGATGATGCCCCGGCTGTTCGACCAGTTCATCCTGCTCGACTTCGGCACGCTCGATACGCGGCGCGCCTGGGTGCAGCAGGCGTCACGGCTCCTCTTCGTTCCTTGAGGGCCGTGTCACGCGTGTCTCGTCAGAACGCCGCGCCGTCCGCGCGCAGCCCTGGAGAGCTGGCGACGCCCGGCGTCAGCGTGTCATGCGCGACGAAGCTCGCCTCCGGCGTGGCGTCCGGCGAGCGGTTGACGGAAACCCCGGGCACGGTGGACGTGTAGTCGTACTGGTCCACCAGCGTGGAGTCCTGCCGCCGGACGCGCACGGAGTCACTGCTGTTCCCCAGGCCCAGCAGACCACTGGACGCGGCCAGCGCATTCGCCTGTCCCGCAGGCACCGCCGCGGCGCCACCGAAGACGACCACCGCCTTGCCACCACCCAGCTGCGTCCCCTGCGCGAAGACATGCCGCGCGGAACCGTTGGTGGCGTCCCACAGCGTCCAGCCGGAGACGTCCACGGGGAAGGGACTGGCGTTGACCAGCTCCACGAACTCGTGCGCGGAGACCTGGGCGCCTTCATGGGCCAACACCTCGTTGATGAACACGCGCGCGGCGCCACTGGCGATGGTCAGCGCTGCGTCACTCATGTCCGTGTGCGCCGGTTCGTAGACATCCACCACGCGCACCCACACGTTCGAGGCCGCCTCGTCCGGAACGCTCCAGGCGAAGCGCCCCAGGGCCGCTGGGACGGACGCGGCCAGGACGCTCCAGTCCGTGCCACCATTGGTGGAGACCTCGACGCGGACCTCGCCCACGCCCCAGGACGTCCAGGTGATGGGCAGCGTGCTCCCGCCCTGGTACGTCCCGCCGTGGGGCGACTTCAGGCGGAGGAAGGGGCCGGTTGCCGCGCTGAAGGAGTAGCTGCTGACGACGGGGCGGTGGTCGCTGACCACGTTGAGGAAGTCGGGGAACCACTCGTCCACGTAGAGCACGCGGGCCGATTCCGCGAGGTAGCGGTCCGCCGCCTCGTTGGTGGCCAGGGTGTGGTCGACGACGTTCTCGAAGCCAATGGAGGTGTCATCCCCCGCCAGCGACAGCTCCCGGGTGATGAAGGTGAAGCGAGCCGAGTCGGAGACGAAGTTCTGGTAGGGCGTGGCCAGCGGCGCGCCGGAGGTGGGGTCGAGCGAGATGGACTCGTCCACGTCGTCATTCCAGTCGCCAATCACGAAGACGTGCTGCGTGGGCAACTGCTCGTCGAGGTACGCCTTGAGCGCCGCGGACGCGCGCTCCCGGGCTTCGCGCGGCCCTGTCGGGTCGGCGCTGTTGGCGCGCATGTGCACGACGATGACGGTGAGCGGCGTCTCCGCCCCGTTGATTTCGGTGGTGAAGTCCACGCGGAGCGGCGGGCGGTCCGCGAAGTCGGAGATGTTCCCAATCCGGACCAGGGTCGCGCTCTGGAAGGTGAGGGAGCTGTCGTAGAGCACGCCCAGCTTCTGGCTGCTCGTGCCATAGGGAGACGTTCCGCCAGAGACGAAGGCCGCGTCGTTGGAGAGGAAGCCGTCGAAGCCGGGGAGCTGGGCCTTGAGCAGGTCGAAGTCGGCGGCATCCACCATCTCCACCATGGCCCACAGGTTGGCGCCCGCCGCGAGCATGATGTCGCGCGCACCGGCAATTTGCAGGTCATCGGACGTGCCGCCATCCGACGAGGAGTTCGACGGGCCGCGCGAATCCGAGCCGAAGTAGGTGAGGTTCCACTGGCCCGCGGTGAACACGGGGGCGCCCGGCGCACTCACGGAGAGCGTCAGTTCCCGGGTGTCCGTCTGGCCATTCGCATCCTCCACCGTGACGGTGAAGGTGCTGCCGGCCACCTGGGCGGGCGTGCCGCTGAGGGTGCCCGTGGCGGACAGCGTGAGGCCCGCCGGCGCCGTCCCCGCCGTGATGCTCCAGGTCAGGGGCGCGGTGCCACCCGCGGCGGCCAGCGTCGTCGTGTACGCCCGGCCCACGGTGCCTTCCGGAAGGACCTCGGTGGTGATGCCAGGCGGCGCATCCTGTCCGGCGTCCGCTCCCGCATCGGAATCGGTGCCCGCATCGGAGTCCGTCCCAGCGTCGGGATTGTTTCCGGCGTCGACGACGACGCCACTGTCCGCGGGCGTGGGTGTGGGGTCGTCCCCACAGGCGGTCAATAGGAGCAGGACGAGAAGAGGCGCGAGTGTGCGGGGTGGCGACATGAACGACTCCAGGGCATGGAACGAAGCTCGAAGGACAGCGACGGTAGCCGATGGGGCGGACATGCGCCCTCTGCCATGACAGGACCGCCGCGTTCTCAGGTCGCGCCTTCGTCAATGACTGACTGGATTGCGGCCGCCAGCCAACGCTGGGTGGACGTGTCGAGTCCCTCTGAGAGCCGTTGGATGGGCAGCAGCCGCCCGCTGACGAGCAGGCCATTCCAGAGGATGTTGAGCCGGGCCGCGCGCCCCTCGCCATCCGGAGCGCCCAGCCAGCGGGCCAGGGGGGCGATGACCTGCTTCTGGAGCAGTTCGACGCTGGTTGCGTGGGCTTCGGGGTCGGACGCCGACAGGATGAGCATCGCCAACGGACCCGAGGCGTCGTGTGCGCCCAGGAAGAGGGACACCACCGTCTCTCCAAACTGGCGCCTGTCTATCTGGAGCAACGGGCCGATATCGAGCACCTGTGCCAGCGTCTCCCGGTACAGCCCCTGCTTGGAGCCGAAGTAGCGGCCCACGAGCGAGGAGTTGACTCCGGCCAGCGCCGCGATGTCCCGCACCCCCGTGTTGGCGAAGCCCTGTGTGGAGAAGAGGGCCCGCGCGGCGGACATCAGGGCGGTGCGTGTGCGTTCGGAGTCTCTTTGCCGAACGGCTGGCTTTGCAGTGGGCGGTCGAGTCAGGGGCATCCGGGTTTACTTATAATTCCGACTGAGTTATGTCTATGTAAGTAAACGGCTGTGTACGTCGTGCGTGGCTTCCAACTCGAAAGGACATGTGCGGATGACTGCGACAAAGCAGGAGGGGCGCGCTTTTTCTCCGGAAGCCTTGAAGGAGAAGTACCGCCTCGAGCGCGAGAAGCGGCTGCGGCCCGACGGCAATACGCAGTACATCCCTTTGAAGGGCGTCTTCGCGGACTTCGACAAGGACCCTTATGTCGAGCCTGGCTTCACACGCCCGGCGCTGGCGGAAAAGCTAGACGTCTTGATTGTCGGAGGTGGGTTTGGCGGCATGTTGTCGGCCGCGCGGCTGCGTCAGGCGGGCGTGGACTCCATCCGCATTGTGGAGAAGGGCGGCGACTTCGGTGGCACCTGGTACTGGAACCGCTATCCAGGCGCCGCTTGCGACGTGGAGTCCTACATCTATCTGCCGCTGCTCGAAGAGACTGGCTACATGCCCACGGAGAAGTATGCGCGGGCGCCCGAAATCTTCGCCCATTGCCAGCGCATCGGCAGGCACTTCCAGCTCTACGAGAAGGCGCTGTTCCAGACCCTGGTCCAGTCCATGGACTGGGACGAGGACGCCCGGCGCTGGAACGTCACGACGGACCGAGGGGACCGGCTGGCGGCGCGCTTCGTCATCATCGCGGGAGGCATCCTCCACAAGGCCAAGCTGCCCGGCATTCCAGGCATCGAGACATTCAAGGGGCATTGCTTCCATACCAGCCGCTGGGACTACGCCTATACCGGTGGCAGCCCCACCAGCCGCATGACCCGGCTGGCTGACAAGCGTGTGGGCATCATCGGCACGGGCGCCACGGCGGTTCAGGCCATTCCCCAACTGGGTGCCGTGGCCCAGCGGCTGTATGTCTTTCAGCGCACCCCCTCGAGTGTTGGCGTGCGCGGCAACCGGCCCACGGATGAGACCTGGGCGAAGTCGCTCCAGGCCGGCTGGCAGCAAGACCGCATCCGCAACTTCTCCGCGATTGTCTCTGGTCGCCCGCTGCCGGTCGACATGGTCCAGGACGGCTGGACGTACATCTTCCAGGACGGCGCGACCCAGCAGGCCCGGACCCCCGAGGAAGCCGCCGAACTCCGCCAGTTGGCTGACTACCGGAAGATGGAGGAGATCCGCGCGCGGGTGGATGCCATTGTCTCGGATGCGGCGACGGCCGAGGCGCTCAAGCCTTATTACAACCCGATGTGCAAGCGGCCCTGCTTCCACGACGAATACCTGGAGACGTTCAACCGGCCCAACGTCCAGCTCGTGGACACGGAAGGCAAGGGCGTGGAGCGGATTACGCCGACGGGTGTGGTGGTGAAGGGGAAGGAATACCCGGTCGACTGCCTCATCTACGCCTCGGGCTTTGAAGTCTCGGGTGACTACACCCGGATGCTGGGCTTCGACATCCGGGGCCGGGATGGCACATCGCTCCGGGAAAGCTGGGCCGACGGTCCGGCGACGCTGCACGGCATGCACAGCCGCGGCTTCCCGAATCTGTTGATGTTCACCACGACCCAGAGCGGCTGGGCCATCAACTTCGTGCACATCCTCGACGAGCAGTCCCAGCACGCCGCCTACATCATCGGGCGGTGCCTGAAGCAGGGCGTGGATGTCATCGAGCCTTCTGCGCAGGCACAGCAGCAGTGGTGGGACGTGATTCTCTCCCGCCTCAGGACGGGGATTTCCTTCGGCGGGGCGGATTGCACGCCCGGCTACTACAACAACGAGGGTGTCAGCCCGGGGCCGAACGCCATCCGCTACGCGACCTTCGGAGGCGACACGCTCGCGTTCATCGACGTCCTGCGTGCCTGGCGTCAGGGCGATGGACTCGTGGGCCTGGAGCTCACGCAGGGCAAGGCGGCTTCGAAGCCATGAGTGCCTCCATGTTCCGATGCGTCTCCAGGTCCCTGGCCGCCGGTCTGCTGTTGATGGCGGGCCCGGCCCTGACGACTCCGCCCAAGTCCTACCGTCAGGAGACGGTGGTGGCCGGCTCCCACTTCCAGGGTGTCCACGGGCTCGCCGTGGATGGAAAGGGAAACCTGCTGGCCAGCAACCTGCTGGGCCAGTCGGTCCACGCCGTCAACCTGAGCACGGGCGCGGTGAGCACGCTCGTGGGGCCTCCGCTGGGCGGCGCGGATGACGTCGCGCTGGGGCCTGACGGCTCCATCTACTGGACGGGTTACTTCTCCGGCCAGTTGATGCGGCGCACGCCGGATGGGAAGACGCGCGTCATCGCGAGGAACCTGCCGGGCCTCAACTCGCTGGCCTTCCGCGGCGATGGCCGGTTGTACGTGACGCAACTCGGGCGAGGCGATGCGCTGTGGGAGGTGGACCCGACCGGGCGCAAGCCGCCCCGGAAGGTCATCGACGCGCCCGGTTATCTCAATGGCTTCGAGTTCGGCCCCGATGACCGGCTGTATGGCCCGCTCATCCTCAAGGGGCAGATTGCCCGCGTGGACGTGGACACGGGCCTCATCGAGAAGGTGGCGGAAGGCTTCACGGTGCCCGTCGCCGTCAACTTCGACGCGCGCCGGGAGAACCTCTACGTCGTCGACGCGGCGACGGGGGAACTGGTGCGGGTCCGTCTGCCGTCGGGTGCCAAGGAGGTCGTCGCGAAGTTGCCCACCGGGCTCGACAATCTGGCCGTGGGCCCGGATGACCAGGTGTACGTGTCCAACATGGTCGACAACGACATCCGCGTGGTGAACCCCGCCGATGGCTCCGCTCGCCTCCTGGTCGAATCTCGCTTGTCCGTGCCCTCCGGTATCGCCGTCGTGCCAGATGACCCCGAGGAGACGCTGTACGTGGCGGATGTGTACGCCCTGCGCCGGGTGGGCGGGCGTGAGGGTCTGGTGAACCAGACGACGCGGGTCCTCTCGTCGCAGCTCAACTTCCCCATGAATGTGAGCGTGACTGCCCGGCATGTCGTGCTGAGCACGGCCTATCTGGGCAGCCACAGCACCCTTCAGGTGTTGGACCGCGGCACGGGAGCGCTCCTGCGGACCATTCCCAGTCCGAATGGCGCGCAGGGCGTGGTGGCGCTGGAGGACGGCGCGCTGCTCGTCGCCGAGGCCGCCACGGGCCGGCTCGTTCGTGTGGATACCTCCGAGCCCGCCGTCACCACGGTGCTGGCGGAGAGGCTGGGAGGGCCCGTGGGACTCGCGGCCGACACGAAGGCGAAGGAGCCTGGGGTGTACGTGACGGAGGTACGTTCGGGGAAGGTGACCCGCGTGCGCCTGTCGGATGGGGCGCGGCGCACGGTGGCCACGGGCCTCAAGGCGCCCGAAGGCATCGCGCTGCATCCCGATGGTGGGTTGATTGTCGCGGAGGTGGGCCGCAAGCGGCTGGTGCGCATCGACGCGGCCACGGGCCGGGTGACGGTGCTCGCCAGTGGCCTGCGCATCGGTCTGCCTGAGAGCGAGGGACTGCCTCCGGGCTACCTCCCCACGGGCGTGGCAGTGGGCGCGTCGGGCACCCTCTATGTGACGTCCGACATCGAGAGCGCGCTCTACCGCTTCGTCCCCGTGCCTTGAGCCTGCACGGCCAACCGTCACACGGGGACTTCGAGGTTCATCGACAGACCCGCTTCGAACTCGGGCGCTTGCCGGAGCCGCTCCAGGACGATGCGGGTGCAGTGGAGCGTGACGAGGGGAATCGTTCCCGGTTCGCTGATCCACCGGACCGCGTCCATCAAGTGGTGGTTTTTCAGGAACGCGAGCACGGCGTCCCAGAAGCGGCGTCCCTCGTCGAGCGCGGCCTGGTAGGCGGGCCGGCGGTCCGGGGCTGATGCCGGGATGGCATCGGCTCCACGCTTCTTGCGCGGCGAAGGCCGGTACGGCGTGGCGCTCTGCCGGGGCATGACGATGGCTTCAATCCACATCGCGTCACCCTCCACACTCCCGGTCCTCGGGTGGGTCTGGGAATTATCGGACATGGCGCGTGCAGGTTGCGCCCCCTTCGGCTCGCACTCAAGGGTGGGGCACGCTCGCCCCCATGGCATGCGTTGCCTGCTTCAGGGCTTAGGGCCCGCTCGTACTTCAGGCGCAACGGTGGGCGCACGTCTGCTTGCCTGCTGGGTGCGCGCTACGCCAACCGCCTGAAGTTGCAGGAGCGCCTGTCAGGTGACGCGGTGGTGTGCTTCGGGCCGCCTACCGTCCGTGCAACCACATCCTACCTTGTGAGGCATGAAGGCATCTCGTCGGCAGCTCCCCGTCTATGTGCCGCCGCGGACGGTCTGGATCGTCGGAACGCAGGTCCTGCTGCTCATCCTGTTCTGGGCCGCGCTCCGGGCGGTGTACCCCGTGCTCACGCTGCTGGCCGTCGTGCTGCTGCTCTCCATCGCGCTGAGCCCCCTGGTGCGCCGGCTGACGCAGTGGGGGCTTCCTCGCGGCGCGGGTGTGGCCATCGTGGCGTTGGCACTCCTGGGGATGATGGGCGTCCTGGTGGGCTCGCTGGTGCCCATGCTCATCCACCAGCTCCAGGCACTGGTCCAGTCGATGCCCGCCATGCTCGAGCGGCTCGCGCAGTCCCGCTGGGTGGAGGAGCTGAGCACGCGTTATGGCGTAGAGGTCCAGGCGGAAGACCTCATCCGCTTCGAGCCAACGGACGTCGCGGGCCGCCTCATCAACGTCCTGTCGTCGACGCTGGGCCTGGTGGCGGGCGGCATCACCGTGGTGGTCCTCACGGTGTTCAGCCTGCTGTTCGGTGAAGACCTCTACGAGAGCATCATCCAGTGGGTGTCGCCGCGTCGCCGGCCACGCGTGCGGTTGCTCATGTCCCGGATGCGCAAGGCCGTGGCCAACTACCTGGCGGGAACCCTGCTGGTGATGACCATTGGCGGAACGGTCGCCGCCACCATGGCGCTCATCCAGGGCGTGCCGTACTTCCTGCCGCTGGGGGTGATGGTGATGATGATGGGCGTCATTCCCTATCTGGGCAGCATCATCAGCGCGGTGCTGGTGGGCGTCATCACCCTGGCCGCGGTGGGCCTCAAGGATGCGCTTATCGCGGTGGCCGTGTTCATCGTGTACCAGCAGATTGAGTCCAACGTGCTGGGCCCCATGATTCAGCGGCGGGCCATCAAGATGAACCCGCTGCTCATCTCCATCGTGGTGCTCTGCGGCGGCGCGCTGGCGGGGCTGCCTGGCGTCGTCCTGGCGGTGCCGCTGGCCGCGGCGGCGCAGGTGCTGGTGCAGGAAGTGCTGGGGCTTCGCCAGGAAGCGTGGCGGCGCAGCCATCGAATGGAGGACTCGAAGCGGGAGCCCGGCCGAGGCGCGGTGGAGGAAGGGTTGCTCTTCGCGGGCCCCATGGCGGGTCCACGTGGGTCAGCGCCGCCGAGCCGAGAGCCACCGCCGCCGGACACTCCCTCGGCGCACTGAGCGCGAAAGCAGAAGGGCCTCCGGACGTCGACCCGGAGGCCCTTCGCGTTCATTCCGCCGTCACGCCGGGTGACGGGGGGCGTTCATCAACGGGCCGCCTGCGTCGAGCGTCCCTGCACGCTGCGCGTCTTCTCCGGCGCCGCGGAGGCCACCGCGGCCGCCACGCCGAAGACGAGGTCGTCGCGGTCGTTGTAGCTGCCGGAGGTGCACGAACTCGCGGTGCCGCCGTATCGGAATTGCGCGCGGATGGCGTGGTTGCCCGCGGTGGCGCCCAGGTTGAAGGTGTGCGTGAAGGTCCGCGCACCGCTACCCGTGCAGGCCACGTCCGTGGTCAGCGCCGTCCACGACGGCGCGGAGGCGTTGGTCGTGTAGTACAGGTCGAAGCGGTCCGTGCTGCCCCAGCACCACACCGTCACCTCGGCCGTCACCTGCTTGCCGACGGAGAAGGCGCTGTGGTCCACCGTGCGGAGGACCACACGATCGACGCTCTCATCGCTGTGGTAGGTGCCGGAGCTTCCGTCCGCGCAGGAGGCGTTGAGGGTGTTGGGCTGGTTGGGCTCGGCGCCGCCGGACATGGTGCCGCGGCCGTTGACGAGCACCGTCCCGGTGTCACACCCGCACACGTTGCCGCAGGACGGTGCCCGCAGCGTGGTGTTGTAGGTGGCGGCCACCGGCGTGCAGATGTTGGTGGTGGTGAAGCTTCTCGCGGTGCTGTAGGCGCTGGTGCCGCAGGAGTCGGCCGCCCGTGCGCGCCAGTAGTACGGGGTGCTGCTGCTCAGCGCCGGCGTCACCGTCCACGCGCTGGCCGTCAGGGCGGTGGCCGAGCGGACCACGTTGGTGAAGGCCGAGTCCGTGGCCACCTGGACCTCGTAGGTGGCGGCGCTGGGCACGTCGCTCCAGTCGAGCGCCGCGGACGTGCCGACCCCGGTGGCCCCGTTGGCGGGGCTGCTCAGCGTGGGCGCCGCGAGGGCGACGCAGCCGCGCGTGGTGAAGGTGGACGCCGCGGTCCAGGCGCCCACGCCACCGCACGAGTTGCTCGCGCGCACGCGCCAGTAGAACGAGGTGCTAGTGGCCAGGGCTGGCGACACCGTCCAGGTGCTGGCCGTCAGCGCGGTGGCGCTGGCCACCACGTTGGTGAAGGCCGCGTCGGTGGCGACCTGCACCTCGTATGTGGAGGCGCCGGAGACGTCGTTCCAGTCCAGCACCGCGGTCAGCTCCACGCCGGTGGCGCCGCCGGAGGGCGCGGCGAGCACGGCCGTGCCGGGCGCGGCACAGACGGGCGTGGCGCACGTGCAGGCGCTGGCGGCGCCGTAGCACGCGTTGGAGGACGCCGGGACGATGGAGTAGCAGTACTGCCGGCCGTTGGCGACCTCGCCGTCCGTGTAGGTGGTGCCGGTGACGGTGGCGACCTTCGCCTTGCCGAAGTCGCAGCCCGCGAAGCCCTCCGTCTTCATCACCCAGTACTGGGTGGCGCCCGCGGACGCGTTCCAGCTCAGGCTGACCTGCCCGTCACCCGGGGTGGCGGTGGTGTTGGCGGGCGCCGCGGTGGGGCCGCCGGCGCAGCCGCTGTTCGTCACCGTCGGGGTGGAGCACGCGATGCGGTGCCGGTTGTACGCCGCGTAGATGGCGGACATGTGCGGCGTGCCGTTGGCCAGGTTGCCGTCGTCGTCGTCCGCCGCCAGCCACTGCATGTAGCCGTTGGTGGCGCCACAGCCGTCAGACGTTCCCGCCGTGCAGTTACAGGCGTGCCACGTGCCCACGTTGCCGCTGCCCTGGTAGAACGTCTTGTTGCCCACGATGAAGGCGGTGTTGGAGTCGTAGTTGAACGGCGGCGCCGTCAAGTCGCGCGTGACGAAGTCCCAGGCCGCCTGACGCACGGGCGAGGCCGCGCAGTGGACCTGGCGGCTGCACGGGCCGGAGCCGGAGCTGCACATGGGGCACACGAAGTTCTGCGGCGTGGCGGGGATGTTGGGCACGCTGGCGGCCCAGTCCGCGTCACGCACGCCGGAGCACTTGGTGTTGCACCACGACTGGCCGGAGACCTGCGCCTCCTGCTGGTTGTAGCCCGTGCCGTCCGGCGTCAGGCCGCAGCCGGTGTTGACCGTCTGGAAGAAGCCGTAGCCCACGCAGGACGTCTGCAGGCGGTAGATGGCCGCGATGTCCGCGTAGCCTTCCGACGAGTTGCTGAGCGAGCCGTTGGCGTCGAAGTCGTCGATGCCGTGGCCCCACTCGTGGTCGAACACGGCGCCAATCTCACCGGTGTTCCGGCAGCCGCCGCCGCTCCGGTAGAAGTTCACCGAGCTGCCGTTCCAGAAGGCGTTGCAGGTGCTGTTGATGTTGACGTTGGAGAGCAACTGGCCCTGGAGCCAGGTGTTGGTCGGCAGCCACCCGCGGGCCTGCTCGGCCAGCTTGTTCAGCTCGTAGAAGCTGGAGCGGGACGCGGCGGTGTTGCCCGGTGACGTGCCCGGAGGCACGGTGCAGTCGTGGTCGTTGTTCACGCCGCCCAGGTTGAGGTTGCCCGTGGAGGAGCTGATGTTGATTGCGCCGCACGAGTCGCTGATGCGCACGTACTTGCCCGCCAGCGTGGTGGTGACGGTGCCGGAGCTGTAGTTGACGATGCCCGCGCCGTCCGTGAAGTTGTTGGGCGCCGCCAGTCCGGTGTTGGCCCAGGGCATGGGCGAGTTGGGCTGCATGGTGCCGCACGTCTCGTTGGAGGTGCAGGTGCCGATGTTGGTGGACGGATAGATGCCGCCCTTCATCTGCGCGTCGAAGTAGTGGTTGTCGTCCTCCACGGCGAGCACCTCGCCCGTCTGGGCGTCCACCGTCGTCTTCCAGCGCTCGTTGCCGCCGGCCTCGGAGAAGCCGTAGGTGTACACGAGCCGGTGCTCGTAGCCGGTGCCGACGGCGCCGTTGAAGGACTCACCCGCGAGCGCCACGGGGGCAATCTCCAGCGTGGGCTGCTGCCACAGCGTCTGGGGACTGGTGTTCAGCCCCACGAAGCCGTTGCCGGACACCAGCGCGTCCTGCGGGGCCAGCCGGGGGCGGGTGTCGATGCGCACGTTGGCCCAGGCCTCGGTGCCGATGAGGATGAGGTTGCCGTGGCTGATGGTGGCCGCGATGCGCCCATGGCGCACCGGGACGCCGTTGACCTGCTGGGAGATGTGGACCTGGATGAGGTCGTCGTTGATGCGCGTCACCCGGGGGTTGCCCATCTGCATCAGGTCGACGTTGAACGCGGCCTGGTTGTCCGCGATGAACTTGAAGATGAGGTCACCGACGGCGGACTCGTCCACGTTCGCGATGGAGCGGCCAATGGACTCACGGACCTCGTCCATGGTGACCTTGTTGTTGAAGCCGTCACCCGGGATGAGGGGAATGGTGCCTTGCACCGCGGTGGGCGTTCCCGTGCGCGGGTCGATGTAGACGTTGAAGTCGCGCCCATTGCGCTTGAAGAAGTCGTCCCACGCGTCGGCGCCGAGCGCGTTCATCTGCTGGCGGGCCTGCTGCAACGGCATGTTCTGGATGGGCAGGTACAGCTCTTGTTTGAAGAAAGCCTTGTCGGCGACGGCGCTCTGTCCCTTGTCAGGTGGCTTGAAGGCCCAGGCGGAGGTGGATAGGAGCAGGACGAGACATGCTGCTGACACCCGTGTGTGGCGCATGCGTTTCTCCTCTGCGGACCCGCGGAGGCACATGCCCTCGCGGTGGCTCCTGCACGGAGCACGTCAACGCCCATACCGGGTGTGAAATTAAATCTGAATACGTGGGATTCCGTTCGCTATTCCCGAAGAAAGTTTTGCAAGAATAACGGGACTTAGAAGTGTTCACTGTCGGTATGCTTGGCATTCGAACTGCCGTGCACGAACCGGGCTGGTATCCCGCGGGATTGAAGTTTTCCCATGAGGGCGCGAATCGCCTTCAGTCTGGCCAGATGCGCACCCAGTCATCCTGGATGAGCTTGCCGCTGGCGCGGTCGGTGCTCCCGCTGGCCATGAAGCGCCGGGGGGCGGTCAGCGCGAGCACGCCGGCCTCCACCCAGAAGACGAGCAACGCGGCGGCGGCGACGGCGGGCAGCCGGGTGGACCACCGCTGAGCGGAGGCGCGTGTGGCGAGCACCACGAGCGGCAGCAACAGCAATGGGATGAGCGCGGGAAAGACGGCGAGCAGGCCGCGCGTGTAGCCGAAGAAGGCGACGGTGATGAGGGCCCGGTGCAGCAGCACCGCGGTGAAGAGCGCGAAGCCGCGCCACGCGGGCCGCAAGGACAGCGCGGCGCCCGCGAGCAGCAGTAGGGTGAGCGGCCACTTCAGCCACGCGCTCTCCGGCACGAAGACGTCCACGGGGGCCCGGGCGCCGTGCAGTCCCGCGGGCAGGTTGGAGGCCCCCAAACCCAGCCGGAAGCCGTCCAGCCAGCGGTCCAGCTTGGCCAGCCACAGACGCGCCGCGTCCGCCGGGTAATCCCGCATCCACGCGAGCCCCTCCGCGTACCCGTGCAGCAACAGGTGGCGCTGGGCGGGGTTGGCCACGTCCAGGAAGCCCTCCTGGCCCATCTGGTTGACGCTGTCGGGCGTGAAGCCCCCGGTGGCCGTGGCGTGGTTCGCCATGGCGAAGTTGATGGGGCCGTACACGGTGACGGGGGCCAGCACGGGCAGCGGCTCCAGGTGCGGCGTCCGGGCGTTGAGCTCGCGCAGCACGCGCGCGTTGTGGATTGCCCAGGGGGCCAGCACGACGGCGGTGACGAGCAGGGCCGCGCCCCAACGCAGGGCCAGGGTCCGCGGGGGCGTGCTTCCTCGGTAGAGCCAGGCCCAGGCGAGGAGGAAGGGCCAGAGGTAGAGGTGCTCGGCGCGGGTGAGCGAGCCCAGGCCCATGACGGCGCCCAGCAGCACGGCGCCCGTCCACGTGGGGCCCGCGCGGTGCTGGAGCATCAGCGCGCAGGTGGCTGAGAGGAAGAGGACGTAGAGCACTTCGTTGCTGTACGTGGTGGACAGCACCAGCCAGCCGAAGCTGCTCGCGAAGAGGGCAGCGCCCAGCAGGCTCCAGCCGGTGCCCAGCACCTTGCGCCACCACCACCCGGTGAAGGCGACCGTGCCCGCGTTCAGCAGCGCCAGGGCGAGCTTGTACGGGTAGGCGCTGCCCTGCGGCGGGCCCAGGACGCGGTAGAGCAGCCCCAGGAGCCAGGGGAACAGGGGCGGGTGGTAGGGCAGGGTGGCGGGCCCGGTGTGCCCCCGCGCAAGGTCGGCGGCGTAGGCGTGGAAGAAGCGCGCGTCGCCGTAGAAGAAGATGGAGAAGGGCCAGGTCCGGTCGGGCGACGCCTGCAGGTAGAGCCAGCGCAGCAGCAGGCTGAGGCTGAAGGTCGCGGCGGCGCCCAGGGCCACCGGGTGCCGCCGACACAGCTCGCTCACAGCGGTGAAGCGCCTGCGCATGCCACCCCCCGGACGCGTTGCCCGCCAGCTTAGCCAGGCGCGCGCGCGGCGGCCAGGCGGCGCTCAGCTCCGCAGGGGCGGCTTGCCCTGGTGCGCCACCAGCAGGTCATGCATGTCGTTGGCGTGCTCCTCCTCCTTGGCGAGGATGTCCTCCATCATCCGGCGCGTCGTCGGGTCATGGTTGGCGAAGTAGCGCACCATCTCCTGGTACGTCTGGATGGCGATGCGCTCGGCGATGAGGTTCTCCTTGATCATGTCCACCAGGTTCTGCCCTTCGGCGTACTGGCTGGCGCTGCGGGACAGCAGTCCTTCGGGGTTGAAGTCCGCCTTGCCACCGAGCTGGTTGATGCGCTCGGCGATGCGAAGTGCGTGCTGCTGCTCCTCGCGGGCGTGCTCTCCAAACTCGTCCTTCACGGACTCGCTCTGGATGCCCACCGCGGCGATGTAGTGGTAGGTGTAGCGCAGCACGCAGACGATTTCCGTCGCCAGCGCGTCATTGAGCAGCTTGATGGTGGCGTTGACGTCGCCCTCGTAGTCTTCGGTGATGGCGCCTTCCTCCAGGTGCTCCCGGGCTCGGCGGCGAATCTCGGTGATATCCGTGAGGAAGGGCTGTTGGACTTCGGCCATGGTGGTCCCCCTGTTCTTTGCCTCGCGCAAAGGTAGGAAGGGCGGGGCGCGTGGAAGCCACCCGCGGGAGGAACAGTCCGCCACCACGCCCCGGGGGCGGACGAGGGCGCGGGGACTTCTTCCGAGCTTTCAGAAAAACGACGAACTTCCACGCGTCGGTGGCAGGCTGCACGCATTCGTTTCCTAGACTCGGCCGCCGCGGCAGTCGCCCGCCCGGTCTGTCTTGACGCCCGGCATGGAGGGAAGTGTGTCCCACGCAGGTGAGCAGGCCATCCTGGCCATTGACCTCGGGACGTCCGCCGTCAAGGTGGCGGCCGTCACGCTGAGGGGACGGATTCTGGGCGGTGACGTGGAACCGCTGGAGCTGTCCCTGCTCCCGGATGGGGGCGCCGAGCAGCAGCCGGATGCGTGGTGGCGCGCCATCGTCCTGGCGACGCGGCGCCTGCTGGCCTCCGGGGCCGTGCGCGCGGAGGACGTCATCGGCGTCAACTGCAGCTCGCAGTGGTCCGGCACCGTCGCGGTGGACGCGTCCGGAACGCCCGTGTGCCCCGCGCTCATCTGGATGGACTCGCGCGGCGCGCCGGACGTGAAGCGCGCGGTGGGCGGCTTCCTCTCCGTGGAGGGCTACGACGTCCGCCGCCTGATGACGTGGATTCGCCTGTCGGGCGGAGTGCCCAGCCTGTCGGGCAAGGACCCGGTGGGCCACATCCTCTACCTGCGGCGCGAGCGCCCGGACGTGTACCGCCGGACGTACAAGTTCCTGGAGCCGAAGGACTGGCTCAACCTGAAGCTGAGCGGCCGCTGCGCCGCCTCGTATGACTCCATCACCCTGCACTGGGTGACGGACAACCGCGCGCTGGGCCGCATCGCCTATGACGACCGGCTGCTGAAGATGGCGGGGCTCGAGCGGGAGAAGCTCCCGGACCTGGTCCCCGCCTCCTCGGTGCTGGGGCCGCTCCAGGCGCAGGCCGCGAGCGAGCTGGGCCTGCGCGAGGACGTTCAGGTGGTGACGGGCGCGCCGGACATCCTCGCCGCCGCCGTGGGTTCTGGCGCGGTGGGAGACTTCGAGCCCCACCTGTGCGTGGGGACCTCGTCGTGGCTGTGCTGCCACGTGCCCTATAAGAAGACGGACCTCTTCCACCAGATGGCATCCCTGCCGTCTGCCTTGCCCGGGCGCTACTTGCTGGTCAACGAGCAGGAGTCCGCCGGCATCTGCCTCACCTTCCTCAAGGACAACATTCTGTATGGCCGGGATGCGGGGGCGGACATGGATGGTGACGCGCCGGACCTCTACCGGGTGATGGAGGCGCAGGCGAGCACCGTCCCCGCGGGCAGCGACCAGCTCATCTTCCTGCCCTGGCTCAACGGCGAGCGGAGCCCGGTGGACGACAAGTCACTGCGCGGCGGCTTCTTCAACCAGTCCCTGAAGACGACGCGGGCGCACATGGTCCGGGCGGTGATGGAGGGCGTGGCCTACAACTCGCGCTGGCTCTTCACCTATGTGGAGCAGTTCGTGGGCCGGCGGTTGGACTCGCTGCGAATCATCGGCGGCGGGGCACGCTCCGCGCTGTGGTGCCAGATTCACGCGGACGTGCTGGGCCGCGCGGTGCAGCAGGTGGATGAGCCGGTGCTCGCCAACGCACGAGGCGCAGCGTTCCAGGCCGCGGTGGCGCTGGGGAAGCTGACGGTGGAGGAGATTCCCTCGCTCGTGCCGGTCGCCCGCACCTTTCATCCGGATTCGAAGAACGCGGCGCTCTACGACGAGCTGTTTCGCGAGTTCGTCAACATCTACAAACACAACAAGGCCATCTTCGCGCGGCTCAATCGCGCGCGAAGCGCCTGAACCCCTAGGAGTTCGCCATGGCACTTCCAGACTTGAAGGCGCTGAGCCTGCTCAACCACGTTCCACCGAGGCTGCTTTCCGCGGCGGAGCGCTATCTCAAGGCTGTTCCGGGTGTGAAGGGCCTGCTCAACCGGGAGACGGGCTCGCTGCTGTCCGAACTGGAGAGCGGCCTCAAGCCCTACCGCGGGAAGATGCAGTCGTTCGACCACCTGCCGCCGACGGGGCGCCCGCGCGAGGACGTGCTGCGTGAGCTCCAGGCCCTAGAGTCGCAGGAGGAGTACCGCTGGCGGGAGGGCCGCGTGTCCGGAGGCGTGTACAACGGTGACGCGGAGCACATCGCGTTCCTCAACCGCGTCTACGCGCTGCATTCGCAGAGCAACCCGCTGCACGCCGACCTGTGGCCCAGCGCCACGAAGTTCGAGGCGGAGGTGGTGGCGATGACGGCCAGCATGCTCGGCGCGGACGTGGCGAACGCGGGCCAGCCGGAGGAGGCGCGCATCTGCGGGGCCATGTCGTCCGGCGGCACCGAGAGCATCATGCTGGCGATGAAGACGTACCGGGACTGGGCCCGGGAGACGAAGGGCATCAGCAAGCCGGAGATGGTGGCGCCCGCCAGCGCGCACCCGGCCTTTGACAAGGCGGCGCACTACTTCGGCATCAAGATGGTGCGGGTGCCGGTGGGCCCGGACTACCGCGCGGACGTGGCCGCCATGCGCAAGGCGGTGAACCGCAACACCATCGTCATTATCGGCTCCGCGCCGGGCTTTCCGCACGGTGTCATCGACCCCATCGAGGCGCTGTCCGAGATTGCGCGCAAGAAGCGCATCGGCTTCCACACCGACGCGTGCCTGGGGGGCTTCGTGCTGCCCTTCGCCATGAAGCTGGGCTACGACGTGCCGCCCTTCGACTTCCGGCTGCCAGGCGTGACGTCCATGTCCGTGGACACGCACAAGTTCGGCTACGCGGCCAAGGGCTCGTCGGTGGTGCTGTATCGCGGCACGGAGCTGCGCTCGCACCAGTACTTCACGGCGACGGACTGGCCGGGTGGCATCTACTTCTCGCCCACCTTCTCTGGCAGCCGGCCCGGGGCGCTCATCGCCTCGGCGTGGGCCGCGCTGGTGAGCACGGGGGAGCAGGGCTACCTGGACGCGACCCGGAGCATCCTGGAGACGGCGGCGGCCATCAAGAAGGGCATTCGTGACATCCCCGAGCTGCACGTGCTGGGGGACCCGCTGTTCGTCATCGCCTTCGGTTCGGAGTCCGTGGACATCTTCCAGGTGATGGAGCGGATGAGCGAGCACGGGTGGAACCTCAACGGCCTGCACAAACCGTCCGCCGTCCACCTGTGCGTCACGCTGCGCCACACGCAGCCCGGCGTCGCGGACCAGTTCCTGGTCGACCTGCGCGACGCCGTGGACTACGTGAAGTCCCACCCCAGCGCGAAGGGGACGATGGCGCCCGTGTACGGCATGGCCGCCTCCGTGCCCTTCCGTGGGTTGGTGAGCGACCTGCTCAAGAAGTACATGGACCTGCTCTACAAGGTCTGAGCGAAGTCGGAGAAGGGCTGGGAGGGGTGGGAAACGGAAGCTGGGCGCAGCCGCGAGACCTGCGCCCATTGCTCCTGGGCGAAGCCATCGGGATTCAGTCGGACGGCCCCCTTGCTGCGAATGGCGACATTCAGAGCAAGGGCAGGCCGCCGTAACATGGGCGCCTGCTGCAGTGCTTCCAGCATCAGTGCGGCGGTCATCGGTTGTCCGTGTAGATATCGCGTGCCCGGCACGAAGCGCTTTCGCT
Organism: Myxococcus sp. AB056; assembly: GCF_006547365.1. Taxonomy (NCBI): domain Bacteria; kingdom Pseudomonadati; phylum Myxococcota; class Myxococcia; order Myxococcales; family Myxococcaceae; genus Myxococcus; species Myxococcus sp. AB056. Next base: position 64,061 of record NZ_VHLB01000042.1, read on the forward strand.
GCTCCTTCCACCACGCCTCAACGGCCTCGTGGTCAGGGAATGGCAGCTCATCCTCGGGCGCCGGGACGAGCGGGGCATCGTCCTCATCCCCCTCATTGTCTGGTTCCTCCCGACGGAAGGGTCCTTCCACGACCAGTCCGGTGATGGTGGCGATGGCTTCCGCCGCGAGGTGTGCCACTTTCGGATTGCGCAAGAGGGGGAGGCAGGCCTCGACGGCCGCCGGACTCCCACTGGTGCCCAGTGCCCGGAGTACGTCCCCCTGGAGTCCGGGCGTACCCAGCGCCTGCGTCAGCATCTCGATGTCCTTGGGTTGGCCTCCCATCGCCACCAGGAGCGCAGCTCGCGCCATGGCCGGTGTGCGGGCATCGACGAAGTGCCTGCAGGCGCTCCATGCAGCCCGTCGGCCCAGCAACAGCCCCGCGACGAGCGCGGCGTCGCGGACTGTCGCGTCGGGCGAGTCCAGGGAGCGCGCCATCGCCGCAGTGTCGAGTGGCGACAGCCAGCGGCCCACCGCGCGCAGAGCGGCGGCCTGGAGCCGGGGGACTGCGCTGGACAAGAACGGTTTCAGTTCGACACGGGGATGCGGCTGCCGGAGGCTCACGGCATCGAGTGCGGTGGCAAGTACGGACGCGGGGGCCGTGCCTTCCGTCAATATCTTCTCCATCCGTGCCGTGAGGGCCTCGCCCCCTCCCAGTTCCAGCACGCGGCGGATGCAGGACTGTCGCTGCTCCGAAGCCTCGTCAAAGTCATCCAGCAGCGTGTCGAGATGCGCCGCCGTCGAATCCGACAGCAAGGTGAAGGCGGCGGTACAAAAGAGGCCAGCCTCCTCTTCTTCGAGCGCGGGTCGCAGTAGCCGCTCGACGGCGAGCGCTCCGCCCTCGCACAGGCCTTCCACGTGCGCCTGCAATCGCTCCTCAGGCCCGTCGATGACCTCTCGCAGCACGTACCGAGGCGAGCGTAGCGAACGTTCCCACTGTCCCCAGAGAAAGGCCGCTTCGTTGAGATGCTCTTCGAGGATGTCCCAGAGAATCATGGACACCTAGTTGACCTTCACCGAAGCGCCCTTGATGCGATTGGTGCCTGTGGCGTGGGTTTCGACCATGGTACCCCGGATGACGACCTTCCCATTGCGCTGCAGCGTGATGGTGGCTTCGCCACACCGGAGCACGACCTCCTCTTTCCCCTCCAGGACGACTCGCCGGCCATCTACATGGGCATCCAAGGCGGATTCAGAGGCGGCTGCTCCCGAAAGCAATGCCTCGACCAAGGGCGAGGTGGACGCCGGTTGAAGCAACCCGATGAGCACCGGCCGCGACAGGTCATCCTGCTCGAAAAGCAGGACCGCCCCTGGCCTTCGCGCGGTGGCGTCCGCCAGTACCTTGTGGCTCATGGGGATGATGGTGCGCGCGGAAAGGGGACCCGCCGTATTTCCCTCGAAGTCCACCTGTGGATTTCCCTCTCCATCCAGGCCCACGAGCCAGCCGAACCGAGGCCCCCGGGAGTCGACACGCGGCTCTTTCGCATCTCCGACGAACGGAACCGTTTCACCAGTCTTTGCGCGCATCGGCTTCTCTCCTGCTTTGGGGACTTGCCTCGCGACCGCTTGTCAGACGCCCGCGTAGCCTTCAGCGGGTTTGAACTGGAACCCCCGCATGCCTGACTTCTGAAGCACTTCCTTGACCGACTCGTGGACGATGAGGACGGACGGCTTCCCGAAGAGCCTGAACAGCTTCGCCCCCTGGACTTTCTGGGGGGCCAAATGCAGCTCCTTCAATTCGAAGATGGTGTTCTTGCCCAGGGGCTCCGCTGGGAAGCCGGCCATGGGCGTGAAGACCGACGTCTCCCGGTTCATGCAGTCAATCAGGCCGACGACATTGGCCGCCTGATGGCCGGACGTCTTCTTGCCCGATGCCTCGTCGATGAGCGTCAGCGGGTAGTAATCGACGTTGTCGACTCCGGCTGATTCCAGGGCCTCGCGGAAGCGGGGGGAAAAGACCAGGGTGGCGGGAGACGCGCTCATGTAGTCCACCATGTCTCCCTCGGCGCCCACGCGTTTTCGCGCGGTCAGGGGAGGCAGAGGGCCCAGTCGGGCGCCGCTCATGAATGACACCTTCTTCTTTTCGAATCCGGGAATGGGATCCAGGTACAGGCTCGCTGCGTTGTCTTCGGCGGGCCCATAGCGAATGACGTGGTACATCAGACTCCCTTTGAGGCGATGCGTTGCGTGTTGTTGAGGATCTGCTGTCGCTGCTGCTCCATATAGCGTTGCCGCCGATCCTCCAGGGTGCGAACCGCACTGGTATAGACTGACAGCGAGTTCAAGTGCAGCCCCCAGAACTCCACGCCACTGGCTTGTTGTCGGATGCCCAGGATCCGAGTCTGGACGAACAGCGAAGCTTGCATCAACTGCTCTGAAAGGGCGAGTTGTAATGCGACATCTTCTTTGCCCTGGCAGACCTCTGCGTACGCGTTCTCGATGTCATCCAAGAGATCCGCGATGGGGGAGGTGTATGCGCCAGGATGGCTGCCGTTGTGCTGCTGCAGGAGGTGGAGCGCGACGTCCGCCTCGTCTTTGGGCAGGAGCATTCCGTTGGAAACGCCGTTGATGTCCCATCCAGCGAGGACGGCGTTGTCCTTCAAGGTCGAGGTACTGTCCAACTGCTCGACAGGCAGGATGTGATGGGCCTCGACCCGATAGGGATGCGTCTCCGCTTTGAGCGTGATGGTGCCATCCTTGCGCTGGTCCAGGTACATCTTGCGGACGTTGGTTTCGCCATGACCTCCCTTGGCCCATGGTTCCAGGTTCTTCCCGTGCAGGGTGTCCCGTAACTTTTGGCCCTGGCGCGACACGTTCCCCGTTCCTTTCGGGTTGTACTCCGCGTCGAGGTCCTTCTCGTGTCCCTCGCAGTTGGACCACTTGCACTTCTTCTTGTCTGGGGCCTTTTCCTCGTCGGCCTGCTTCGCGGCAATCCCGGTGGCACCATCAAATTGATTGGGCATGGTGGGTCTCAACCCATGATGTTCTTCTTGTTGTGGAAGAGGGGATCACCCATGCGACACACGTTCTTGCCCTCGAACTTCACGTCGAAGGAATAGAGCATGAATTCCGCCTCGCCCTTGGTCGAGCCACTCACGACTCCTCCTGCTGAACCGGCTTCATCGCCCGCGGTGAGGCTGTACTTCGCGCCCTTGACCATGGGCATTTTTCCCTCGACCACGACGGATTTGGGGCCCTTCGCCGTATCGCTCGACTTGCCAATGTTCGGGTATGGAATGGGGACGGGGCCGGAGGGCGTTGGCGTCTTGCATACGTCAGGGAAGACCGTGTTCATGCCTCCGCTCCCCTGATGCACCACGCCTCTGAAATTGACGAAGACTGAACTTGGCATTGGCTTTTCCCCTATGACGGCATGGGTCCCCTGCTGACGAGGGTGGCGGCGCGCGGAGCCGTTTCGGAAGAACACCAAGCAAGGCATGGCCCGGGCAGGTGGCCTCTCTTCAGCCCGAGCGCCGCGAGTCCAACGAGGACCGGGCCAGTCGCCGCCCCGAGGTCTCCGAAGCAATCCGCGGGGTGCTCCATGCGCAGTTCCGGGTGCAGGGCCTCTCGGTTGCGGATGAACGCCACGCCCCATTCTTTTGCCCCGAAGCTCTCACCGTTCAAGCTCGCGAACACGGTTCGAATCGGAAGGCCAGAGGCCCCCTCGACAGCGGCGCGGACAGCATCTGCCAGTCCATCGCCCAGATATGGCTGTTCGCTATACCGATGTCCCTGTTCCTCTCCCAGGCCCGGAGCGGACACGTGGGCTATGGCCCTGGAGTTAGGGAGGATTTTCTGCGCGGACAGCAAGAGAAACCCAGCGCCTTCACCTGGTACGAAGCCATCCAAAACTTCCTCCGCATGAACCCGTCCCTCCTGGTCCAGAATGCCGAGCACTCCAGCGTCCACATGGCTGTCGACGCCCCCAACCAGGACCGCGCGCGCCGTACGGCTCTGCAGCAAGGCGAGGGCGGGCTTCAGCAATTCCAGTCCCGCAGCCCTGCCGCGGGCCGACAGGCGGCTCGTTCCCGCGGCGAAGCGAATACCCGTTTGAAGTGAGAGCCGTTGAAGAAATTGAGCATCCAGGGGCCCTTGCCGCCCGGGAGTGGGCTCGGGGCTCGCAAGGAGCAAGGGCAGTGGCTCCTCCTTGAGGGGGGCGGCAGCCTCCTGCAGTGCATGGGTGGCGAGCCGGAGCATGCGGGCCTGCCGTGATGTGAGCGAGTGCTGGGCAGCCAGTTCCGGAACGAGGGCCGGCAACGCCTCGTCAGGCAGGGAGGCGAGGATCATCGGGCGTCCCTGACGGTTGATGAAGTCATGCTCGCGGAGCCGGCTGATCCCCGCGCGAATGGCGGTGGCACTCGCTGCGGCCCTGAGCCCGACTGGCGTCGTCATTCCCACTGAGTGAATCCAGGCGCCGTCGCGTTCCATGCCCATGCTCCACGCCCTACGGTTCCAATTGCAGCTTGTTCAGACGGGCCACGACGTGCCGGACCTGAAGCACCTTCTTGTCGCACGGAACAGCTGCACGCCAGAGCATGCACACGCGGTGCTCATCTGGCTCGATGAGTACCGTCTCAAGGCTGGCTCGCGGCGTTTCCTGCTTGCCTGCGACGTCGACTCGGATGGCGGGCTCACAGAGTGGCAGGGTGAATTGGCACACGCGTTCCTTTAGCGCATGCAGGATGGAAACGGTCTCACCGCCCTTCAAGAAGGCTGGGGCAATCAGGTCCGAGGAGGCGACTTGGAAGAAGCGCTCGTCGAAGTCGGCCGGAAGGAAGGGGGCGCGGCGCTTGCGCCATGTCTCGTCGTACGTCCCAACGTATTCCTTGCGTGGTGACCAGGAGGGCGCAATGGGCGCGAAGCAGGCGGGTTCCGCGCGATCTCCTGCTTCGGCGACCGGACGGCGTGGATCCTCCAAATTCGGGAGAGGCAGTCCGACCAACTCCGACATGCCGCGTTGCCCGCGAAAGCCTCGTCCCACCGGATTACGTGCCACGAACAGCGATTTGCCTGAGGGCGTGACATGGGTTCCGCCAAAGGCACGCTCGTAGGTGAGTGGCATGGTCAGAAAGGGCTCGGGAGAGGAAATGCGGGGCCCCCAGACCCCTGCGCGCCAGGAGCGATCTCCAAAGACGCGGATGGCCTTGGTCAGCCTGCCGACAGTGAGTTGGACATCCAACTCCGATACGGCCTTGCCCCGAGGCGCATGTGCGTTACCGACGAGCAGGACATCCGTGGATGTCTTGCATGGATGTCGCTCGCCTGCCTGGCGCAAGCTCGATGCGGCCTCTTCGTTCCAGGGGACATCGGACACCCGGATCGGCACCTGCTTCTCGGCCACGGCGAGGCTTCGCACAGGCGGCCGGAGGTCGAATGTGCCTTTCATTGCCACGTACAGCGTGTCGACCCCGCGCGGATCCGGAAAAAGGTCGATACCGACCTCGAATGGCGTGGAGTTGGTCACCTGCAGCATGACTGGGCCCCTGGGTTAGTTCATTGGCATGGCCTTGGTTGTTAGCACTTGGGGTGTTGTGAGTGCAAATGTCCGAGGCTCATGCCTGGTGCGTCTGCATGTGCGGGGCATGTGTCTTGTGTTGGACGTTAGTATTTGGCTCTGCGGGGTGACACCATCAGCCGAAGTGTCACCCGTCTGCTTAGAGCGACCGGCTGGCGATTTCCGCCAGCTCCGCGTCCGTCAGCACCAGGGGATTGGCCTTCATGCTGCTGGCCTCCTTGGCCTTCGCGACCAGCGCGGGCACCTGGGCCTCCGTCAGCCCGTAGCGTCCCAGCCCCGGCACGCCCAGCGCCGCGCGAAGTTCGTCCACCCACGTGACGGCGTCCTCGGCCCTTGCATCCACCCGCCCCGTCAGCAGCGCTGCCAACTCCTGCACCCGGGGCAGTGATGGATGCGTTGGCGCACGGGCCCGCAGCGCGCGCAGGTTGACGTCCAGCACCGCGGGCAGCAATGCCGCGCACACCGCGCCGTGGGGCGCTTCGAACATGCCTCCGAGGGGCGCAGCGAATCCGTGCACCGCGCCCAGGCCAGCATTGGCCAGACACAGACCGCCGAAGAGACTGGCCAGGGCCAGGTCCTCGCGGGCGGGCGCATCCGGACCGTCCAGCACCGCGCGCCGCAGCGAGCGGGCCGACCTTCGCAGGCCCTCGCGTGCCAGCGCGTCCGTCAGCGGGTTGGCGCGCGCGGAGAGGAAGGGCTCGATGAGCTGCGACAGCGCGTCCATGCCACTGGAGGCAAGCACGGCGGCGGGCGCCCCCGTGAGCAGGTCCGGGTCCACCAGCGCCACGCGCGGCAGCATGTGTGGACTGCGCAGGCTGGCCTTCGCCTTCGCGTCCTTCGAGCCCAGCACCGCGTTGCGCGTCACCTCGGAGCCGGTGCCGGCCGTGGTGGGGATGGCCATGAAGGGCAGCGACGGGCGGGTGAGCGGCTGGCCCCGGCCAATGACTTCCAGGTAGTCCAGCGGGTCGCCCCCGTTGGCGGCGAGCGCGGCAATGGCCTTGCCCGCATCCAGCGCGCTGCCTCCGCCCAGGGCCACCACCACATCGCAGCCCGCTTCCGCGACGCGCGCGGTGCCTTCACGAGCACGCTCCACGGTGGGCTCGCCGTCCACGGAGAAGACAGTCACCCCCAGGCCCAGGCGCTCCAATGCGTCGTGGAGGGGCCGCGCGCGTGTGGGATTGGCGCCGGTGACGAGCAGCACCCGGGAGCCCCCGAGGCCGCGAATGATCTCGGGTGCCTCAGCCAGGCGGCCCGGGCCGAAGAGGACGCGGGTGGCGGTGGCGAACTCGAACGAGGAAGAAGCGCTCACGTCCGTCACCACCCGGCGTCTTCGGGGAAGCGGTTGACGAACTTCCGGCTGGTGCGGGGCTCCGCCATCATCGGCGCCACGGTGTCGCGCCAGGTGAGGTAGTGCGCCGTCTCCTTGTGCGCGGCGGGGGCCTGCGGCGTCCGGTACGCCTCCACCAGCACGAAGCGCGTGGGGTCCTCGGCGTCCTGCAGGACGTCGAAGCGGGCAATGCCAGGCTCCTTCACGCTTTCGCGCGCATTGGCGAGCGTGGCCTGGTGGAAGGCGTCCACGTGCTCCTGCTTGACGTGGACCTGGACGTGAACGACGAGGAGACTGTGGGACATGCCCCGGAAACTACTCCGGGCCGGGGCCGCGTGGGGACGCGACCTCCGGCCCGGGTGGGGGCAGGGGTGTTGGCTGCCCGTCAGTCGCTACGGGGCCTTGAGGACCGCCGTCGGGCTGATGACGTCTTCCAGCTTGCGGGCCATGGTCCAACCGTCGTGGTAGACGATGCCCACGGGGCTGATGGTGTCATTCCGGTACAGGCCGACCTTCAGGTAGTTGAGCTGACCCTTGTACTGCGTGGCGATGTAGCGCTTGGGCAGCACCACCTTGCCGTCCAGGTACAGCTCCACGAAGCCCACCTTGGAGTCCGGCGACCACTTCACGTGGAAGATGAAGTCCAGCCAGCGGCCGCGAACCAGCGGCGTGCGCCAGACGATGGTGCCCGGGTTGCCGCCGATGTTGAGGCGAATCTCCTCGCCGTAGACGTAGAACTCCACCGGGGGCGAACCGGAGTTGCCCTCGTGGTGCCACTGGGTGAAGAGCTGCCACGTCTTCGCGCTGGGGAAGCTCGAGTCGAACATGGTGCTGAAGCGGTAGTAGTACTCGGAGCCCGTGGCCTCGCGCGTCATGCGCACCAGCTCGTTGCGGTTGCCGCTGGAGTTGATGGGGTCGTCGCCCTTGCGCACGGTGGCCTTGAGGGCGTAGCGGCCCTGCCGCGCGGGCGAGCTCACCACCGCCAGCCGGTCCGCGCTCACCATCTGCGTGTGGCTCCACTGGGAGCGGCTGTTGGTCTCGAAGTCACCGACCCACACCACGCTGGCGCCGGTGCCCGGGGGCGGCTG